>RFIL01000305.1 GCA_003695285.1 Calditrichota bacterium | reverse complement strand
GGGGCATTTGTTCCCATGAATTTCAATTCCTGGTATACTGGCCAGGCTAATATATCATATCAGGTTACAAACTTGATTAAGCTAAAAGCCACATTTAACTACGAAAATAAACGATTTAAAGAATATGATCATTTCTGGAAATATAATCCGGACGGGGATTTAAAGAAATTTCAACATGGTTTTAACACCACCATAACCCTTGATCATACTTTAAGCTCCACCACTTTTTATACCGTGAAATATGCTTACTTTAAAAAGGATTTCAAGCAATATGTTTATGAAGACCCGACAGATCCCCGCTATGTAAATCCCAATGCCGCTGCATTTGCAGTGCCCGCATTTACCTTCGGGGTAGGGGGGCAGAAGAATCAACATTTTAATCGCAACACCCAAACCCACATTGGGAAGTTCGATATTACTTCACAGGTTTCTAAAAATCATTTGATGAAGGCCGGTTTTGAAATTCGGTTGCATCGTCTTTTTTATCAGGATTTTAACGTGATTGATATTGACCAGACCGATGATGAACTTTTTACCCCCGGGATTCCTTCCGATACCAGCACCAATTTTAACCAATACACCTTTAAACCGGTAGAATACTCTTTCTATGTTCAGGACAAAATGGAATACGAAGATTTTATCGTGAACATCGGTTTGCGTTTTGATTATTTTGATTCTAAAGGACGTATTCTCCGAGATCCAAAAGATCCCAATATTCGCTCCCCCTTCTTACCGGAACATCAACAGATGTCTCTTGCGGAAAGAGAACAAATCTGGTACGACAAACCCTCTCCCAAACTACAGCTCTCGCCTCGTGTAGGAGTTGCCTATCCGATAACTGCCCGTGGGGTCATTCATTTTTCTTATGGTCATTTTCTGCAAATTCCGGAGTTCAGATTATTGTATCAAAACCCTCAGTTTAATGTTACCCGTGACAGGAAGAAAGATAATCTGGTTGGTAACGCGGACCTTGATGCACAACGAACCGTTATGTATGAAATCGGGCTTCAACAACAGTTGTCTGATGACATCTCCATCGATGTTACCGGTTATTATCGAGACATTCGAGGTTGGGTTGGTACTTCGCCGCTTATAGAAACTTATGATAACAGCACATTTTATTCTCAGTATGAAAACCGTGATTATGCCAATGTTCGTGGTGTAACCCTGATGTTCCGGAAACGGTTTGCCAATCATTTTTCGGCGAATCTCGACTATACATTCCAGGTTGCGGAAGGTAATGCATCGGATCCGGAAGACGCTTTTAATGATATCAAAAATGACAAGGAGCCCCGGAAGACCATTATACCCTTAAATTGGGACAGACGGCATGTGTTAAATGGTAATGTGTATCTTGGGTTTGGAGGGAATGGCATTAGTGTTCTGGCCCGTCTGGAAACCGGTTTACCCTATACACCACAACCGGCGACAGGTGTCAGAGTTGGGACGAATGTACCCCAGGGGCTCCGGGAAAATAGCGGTCGTCGCCCCACTTTGTTTACTGTTGATTTGCAACTCTATCGTGACATCAAATTTAAAGTAGGAAATAGCGAGTTTAAATGGACACTGTTTGCCAAAATTTATAATCTGCTGGATCGTCGGAATGAACAGAATGTTTATTCGGATACCGGTAGAGCTACCTATACAATCACTTCCGGAGCCTTTGCCGATCCGGAATATATTGTTCGTCCAGATTTTTATACTCAGCCCAGACGAGTTCAACTGGGATTTTCCTGGGAATTTTAAACGGTAAGGTGTTTTATGAATAAACGTTCTTTATACCTGACAATTTCAACCATTGCTTTAATATGGTTCTTGTTTCCCCTGCATGCTCAATTCTATCGCGATCTTCGTGGTGATCCCAATGAACGCCGAAAGAATGTCCATAGTGGGAACCAGGTGCGAACGACTTTCTTTAACTATGGCTTGATTGGTAGAATTAACCAGGCAGAAGATTTTGGTGGAGAATGGCCTATTAACACCGGGCATTTTTATGTTGGAGATATTAGTGTGATGGTTGGAGCAGAAGTAGAACTCCCCAGTGGTGCCATCATTCGCCCGGTAACCGTTTCCGATGGGCCCCGTGGAAACAATGAATACAATCCCAACGATCCCAATGACTTCTGGGGATGGGAACCACTTCCAGGATTTGCCAATCCTGATACCAATGTGGTGGCTATGAGTCACCAACCCAATAGCTGGCCGCCCTTCTGGCCGGATCGGGAAGGCGATGCCCTTGACCCCGGTTGGCCTGGACAGTGGAATGGGTTTTTCGGAAAAGACCAATTCAATGCTGACCAGGAAAGTTACTGGTGGATGGATGATAGTCGAGATCGGGAGTTTATCCTTCGACAGGAACCTTTTTATCCGGATTCCACTGATGCCGGAGACCCGAGTCTGGGAGGTTCTCGTGGAGGTCTGGCTCTGGTGTCTTCCGTTCGGGGATTACAATGGTCTCAAACGCTGGCTCAGAACACCATCTTCTGGCTCTATGAAGTTACCAATGTCGGTACCACCAATTATGACAAATCTGTTTTTGGGATGATTGTGGGAACCATTATTGGTGGAGATGGTGACACCAACGATGACAACTCCAAATTTGATGCTGATGAAGACCTGACGTATTCCTGGGATTATGACAACATCGGAAACACTGGCTGGTCTCCGGTGGGTTACCTGGGATATGCATTTCTGGAAAGTCCCGGAAACCGTTTGAATGGTTTTGATGATGACGGTGATGGTTCCAATGGACCAGGGGCTGAAATTGATATTCCTCTGCTTCAACCCTCCATCGCTCAGGTGGGGGATCCCATTGTTTTAATTGATTACAATTCACCCATTTTTGCTCGTACAGTTACACAATTCCCTGATTCCGGGGTGACCATTCATTACAACAATAAATCGTTTCACATTGATCCCGGTGATTCACTGGTTGAGCGCCCCTTTAATAATATCGATGACAATCTGAACGGCCTTATTGATGAAAACACGGAAATTCCGGATGATGGAATCGATAACAATGGAAATGGGTTGATTGATGAGCCCAATCCTCAGATTGGATTGAAATACATTGACTATCTTAATAATGTTGGTACCAACAATACGATGATCGATGAAGGTCGGGATGATGGTATCGATAATGACGGCGACTGGAATCCCGATTTTGATGATGTTGGTCTGGATGGAAAACCGAATACTGGTGATCCCGGGGAAGGGGATGGCGTTCCGACTTCCGGTTTTATTGTTGATCCTGTTACCGGTGAAAGGTTTGATACTGGTTTACCAGGGGAACCCAACATCGATAAAACGGATGTTGACGAATCCGATCAAATTGGATTAACCAGTTTCTACTTTTTTGCCCCATTCAATGTTATCAAATTAAGAGATGATTTTGGGTTGTGGCAGGCTTTACGACCGGGCTTCTTTAATGAGACGCTCCAGAATGTAGATGGCGACTTCATTTATGGAACCGGGTATTTTCCCCTGAGAGCCAAGCAAACCGAACGAATTTCCCTTGCCTTTTTCTTCGGAAACAACAAGGATGAAATATTTAAAACCAAGCGTATTGTTCAGGTCATTTACAACAATGATTACAGTTTTGCCAAGGCTCCGGTTCTACCGATAGTGAAAGCGGTGCCAGGAGACAATCGGGTTACCCTTTATTGGGATTCCAAATCAGAAGATAGTTTTGACCGACTTTCTCTGGAAGCAACCGGAAATGGATTTGATTTTGAAGGGTATAAAATTTATCGGGCTACATTCCCCACGTTTGATGAAACCGGAACCGTCACCAATGTGTTCGGTGCACGGGTAGCAGATGTGCCCATCGCCCAATTCGATGTAGTTGATGCCGATAGCGGTTTCTTTCCAGCGATTGATGAACAACTCGGGTCTGTCTTTTATCTTGGGGATAATACTGGTTTGGTTCATACCTTTACAGATACTACGGTTAAGAATGGGTTTACCTACTTCTATGCCGTTACTGCATACGACAGGGGTGTTTATAATCCCGCTGAAGATCAAATCCTTTTCCCTGCAGAGACTTCCAAATTTGCTGCTATTACTCAGGGAGGCCAAATTGAACTGGGACAAAATGTGGTAATGGTGAGACCGGAAGCTCCGGTTGCCGGATATGTAGGTCCCCGGATTGCCTCATTTGAACATGTGCAAGGTGACGCCACTGGGCAGGTGATTGCAGAACCGATAGATCCGCTGAATATCCGCGACGGGAATACCTATGAGGTAACGTTTTCGGATACCATTTATCCTCCGGGTCCGGAGCATCTGAATGATCCGATGAGAACCACGACATCCTTCTCCGTGCGAAACTTAACCACTGGAGAACTGCTGGTGGATGCTAATGAAAATCTGGATGTCGATGCGACGGTCTTTGAGGGTATTAAGCTGCATATCATGAATGATATGATTCAGCCTTTGCTCTCCGAAGCAAAATGGGTAGATAGCACCCGCAACATTTTAGAACCTTCCGGGTGGAGTAAATTTTCCGCAGGGCTGGCCCAGGGCCGTTTATATCCGGCCAGTTATCAACTGGAAGTTTATGATGATGCTCAGGGAGACTCTTCCGCAGGAATCCCCATCTTCGGGTTACCCAATATCCCTGCTTTCCCGACCAATATTAAAGTGAAAAATGTTTCGGAAGGGCATTATGTGAAATTCAATCTCTATGATCGTAGCCCCGGAACGGATGGTATTCTCGATCAACGGGATCAGGTGGTGATTTTTGAACTGGATACTGTCCATACCAATGCCTATCAAATTACCTACTTGTTACAGATGGATGATAATGATAACAAGGAAATACCTCAACCGGGAGATGTGCTCATCCTTCCGGTGAGAAAATCTTTTCTGAGTTATGACCGCTTTGTCTTTCAAACCAGCGCTCCCTCAGTGGATGAACAAAAAGCTAAAAATGAACTGGATCGTATTAAGGTTGTTCCGAACCCCTATATCGCCACAGCCACCTGGGAACCCAAGAACACGTTCAGAAGTGGTCGTGGTCAGCGCTCTATCCACTTTATTCATCTACCCCAACGCTGTACCATCCGCATTTACAATGTTCGGGGAGAGCTGGTGGATACTATAGAACACGACTCACCGGTAACCAACGGTACTGCTGACTGGGATTTATTATCAAAAGATAACCTGGAGGTCTCTTACGGGGTTTACATTTATCACATCGAAGCTCCGGGCATCGGGCAGACCACCGGCAAATTTGCGGTGATAAAATAGGTTGGAATATTAGACTTTTCCGAAAGAGGAGTTTGCAATGATTCGCAGAAAAACTTTCTACATATTTTTGGCACTGCTTATCGGTTGGATTGGGCAATCACCAGCCGGAGAAGTTACCAAGGTGGGTACCACCGCGGCCCCCTTTCTGACCATTGGAGTCGGGGCTCGAGCTATTGGTATGGGAGGTGCCTATGTTTCAGTGGCTAATGATGCCACTGCGATGTTCTGGAACGTCTCAGGATTGGCCCAATTGACGGGTCCGGAAATAATTTTTAATCACTCTGAGTGGTTAGAACAAATCAATTTTGATTATGCCGGAGTGGTGGCTCCAATGGGAAGCTTCGGAACGGTTGGGGTTTCCTTTACCTCTCTCAGCATGGGGGAATTTGAACAAACCACCGAAGATAATCCGGAAGGTACCGGGATTCGGTTCTCTGCCGGGAGTTTTGCAGTGGGAGTTTCCTATGCCCGGAAACTCACTGATCGGTTTATGATAGGATTCACCGGGAAATTTGTTCGGGAATATATCTGGAATTCCAGTGCCGTTGGCGGTGCCCTGGATGTCGGTACCCTATTCGTAACCCCATTTCAAGGAATTCGACTGGGTATGAGTATCTCTAATTTCGGCACTAAAATGCAAATTACCGGAGATGATTTGTTAACTCAAATCGACCCTGATCCTCTCATTTCTGGTAACAACGATCGGATTAACGCCTATCTGCAAACGGATCAATTTGATATGCCCCTGCTTTTCCGGGTGGGGTTATCCATGGACGTCATTAACACAGAGGAAAACCTTTTAACACTTTCTGTAGATGCACTTCATCCTAATGATAATGCAGAGAGTATGAACATCGGGGGAGAATACATGTTCCAGGACCTGTTCGCCCTGCGCGCCGGTTATAGGTCTTTGTTTCTAGAAGATAGTGAAGAGGGGTTCACAGCCGGAGTGGGGTTGAAAGCAAAAGTGTCCGGGTTTAGTGTGCTGATCGATTATGCTTACGAGGATTTCGGGAGATTGAATAATATACAAAAATTTACGTTGCGAATGGCTTTTTGACCCCCAATAAATAACTAAAGTTCATTTAACTTAAGGAGAGTGTTATGGCTAGCAGAGTTAATGTGTTAGCAGTTGCCGCTCTGATGCTGTTGTTTGCAGGAGTCTCTTTTGCTCAGACTCAGTATGAAGTGCTTTTTTCCTGCAACATGACAGCGCAGATTCTGGTCGGGAATTTTGACCCCAATTCCCCCAATGACCATCTGTATGTACGCGGCTCGTTTAATGGCTGGGGAACTGATAATGAGATGTCTCCCAGTTTTGCTAATGACTCCCTCTATGAGGCAGTCGTTGTGATGGATTCTGCTGTAGTATGGGATACTGTTGCTTATAAGTATATGTATACCAGTGGTGCTGCTGGTGATGTCTGGGAATCAGGTGATAATTACCTGTTCTGGGCAACCGGTAATGAAAATGATACCAACGGAAATGGTCTTCCGGAAATTGTTATCCCGGAACGGTATTTTGATAATCTGAGCCCCGATGATTTCTTCCTGACTGAAAAGCAAGTGATTTTCCAGGTAGATATGCGTCCGGCCTATGCCTTCCTGGAAGATAGTGGCTCCATTCCCTTCCCTCCAGGATCCGGGAACAATGTGACCACTATTGATTCCGTCTATCTGGCCTCTGGTGCTCCCAATACCACCCCGACTCTGGCCTGGGTGTGGGATTTACCTCCGGGAGACCCGTTGTTAGATTCTCTGTTAATGAACGATGATGGTGTGAATGGTGATGCCGTTGCCGGTGATAGTGTTTTCTCCATTACCATTACCTTCCATGTCGGTGCCCCCAAGGTAATCGACTGGAAACATGGTGTGGGTGGCCCCATTGATAATGAAGCCGGCTTTGCTCAAAACCATCATGGCAATGTGGATACTCCCTCCGGTCGGGTTGGTGTTTGCTGGGGAGAAAATGGCGACTGGTACGATCCCTACTTATACTTATGCTTAACCGGAATCAAAGCACCGGATGTACCCAATGTGGTCAAAGACTTCCAGTTGGAACAAAATTATCCCAATCCCTTCAACCCCACGACGACTATCCGCTACACCCTGGAAAAAGCGGCGAATGTCAAACTGACCATTTTCAATTCTCTGGGGCAGGAAGTCCGTACCCTGGTGAATGAAAAGGAAACTCCAGGAACCAGAGAAGTTAAATGGGATGGTAAGGATAATAATGGAAATATTGTTGCCGCCGGAACTTATTTCTATCGTTTAACTGTGAACAATGAATTCTCTACTACCCGTCAAATGGTTCTGGTGAAATAATTTTTGTTTAGCATTTGAGAACGTGGGTGATGAGGAAACATCACCCACGTCTCTTTTTTAATGCGGATGTAATTTTGAATAGCAAGTGCCACTGACAAAAAGTGGTTAAGGTGAGAAGTAAGCAGTATCCACTTGTCATAATTTACTGTTAATAGATTTGATGGAAAGAAGCCGGTAATAAAAAGGAATATGATTTGAATGCAAAGGTGTATCAGAAGAAATCTGTTCACAATGTTCATCCTTTTTATTTCCGGCCTCTTTGGCTTGACCGGTTGTTCCTCCGATTCCTCCAAACGAATTGTTATCTGGACCAACATGCGCCCGGTAGAACGGGAACTCCTTCGTGTGAAGCTGGAACAATTCAGTCAGCGGTATCCGGATTATGACTTTCAAGAACTGTATTATCAAACCGAGGAATTAAGACCGAATTTCATGATATCTGCCCTTGCTGGTAAGGGCCCTCTGTTAATCCATACCGCCAGTGACAATATAGGTCCGTTGTCCGAATTAAAAGTTATCAAACCACTGGAACCCTATTTCACACAGGCGTATTTAGATAGTTTTATCACCGAACCATTTCCTGCCAACACCTGGTTTAATGGTCATTTATACCAGATTGCAGATCGTGTAGGAAATCATCTCTGCCTGGTATATAACAAAAAATTTGTCAAAAAACCTCCGGAAACCATTTCGGAGCTCATTGAAATGGGGCAAAAGTTAGCTGCCGATGAGGATGGTGATGGCCTACCGGATCGCTACGCACTGGCATGGAATTATATCGAGCCATACTTTGTGGTACCATTTATTGGGTTGTATGGAGGATGGTTATTGGATGAAGAGAATAGACCCACATTAAACACTCCCGCAGTCGTAAAAGCTGCCCAATTAATTTATGATCTTGCCAATAAATATCGCATTATTCCCAAAGAGTGTGATTATGAGACAGCGAATGCCCTATTTCTGGATGAAAAATCAGCCATGATCATTAATGGTCCCTGGTCATGGGGAACCTATATTCAACGAGGAATGGATATTGGGCTTGCCAGAATCCCGAGAAATGATTCCACCGGTCAATGGGCAACGCCGATTGTTTCACCAGTGGGCTATATGTTAAACGTGAATGCCAGTGGTGAAAGACTTAAAATTGCCATTGAGCTAATTCGTTTTTTGACATCTCCCCGGGTGGAACTGGAATTTGCCGATCGTTTCAATTTAATACCCTCCCGGAAAGATTTAATGTATCATCCAGAGTTGATGAAGCGTGAGTTATATCGTCAGGCACTGGATCAATTAATGGTGGGTAAGCCGATGCCGGTAGTTACAGAATTGCGCTGGATATGGGATGCCATGCGCCCCGCCTACCAGGGCATCTTTAATGGGGAATATACTCCGGTGGAAGCAGCAAGAGAGATGCAGCGTATGGCAGAGCAGTTAATCCGAGAAAATCGTTAACCGTTTGCTGAGTTGAAAATATGCAACAGCAAAACAACATCAAATTAGCCTACATTTTCCTGTTACCGGCTTTACTGGTCATGGGGTTGGTGATTTTTTATCCATTTGTATATAACGTGGTCATTTCTTTTTCCAACATGAATTTAACCCATTTCCATAACTGGAGATTGATTGGGGTTAAAAATTACTTATTAGTTCTATCCGAGCGAAATTTCTGGTATTACTTCTTTAAAACGGTTTTGTGGACGGTTTTGAATCTGATTTTTCATGTGGGTATTGGCGTATTTCTGGCGCTCATCTTGAATAAGGATATCAAAGGGAAATCCATCTTTCGAACTCTTTTAATTCTACCCTGGGCGGTGCCTCAATACATTACAGCGCTCACATGGCGAGGAATGTTTAATGCCGAATACGGAGCCATCAACCTGTTTCTGGAACGGTTACTTGGAATTCAAATCCCCTGGTTATCAACGGAGTGGGGAGCATTTGCAGCCTGCTTAATTACCAATATCTGGTTGGGGTTTCCTTTTATGATGGTGATTGCTTTAGGTGGATTGCAGAGTATTCCGGATGAACTATATGAAGCGGCAGAAATAGATGGTGCTAATGCCTGGCAAAAATTTCGCAATATCACCATGCCCCTATTGAAACCGGTAATGGTTCCAGCGATTATTCTGGGAGTCATCTGGACCTTTAATAATTTTAATGTGGTCTGGCTGGTGAGCAATGGTGGGGAGCCATCAGAAACGTCCCATATCCTGGTGAGTTGGGTGTACAAGGCTGCTTTCTTTTACTATCGGATGGGATATGCAGCAGCTTTTTCCATGATTATCTTTGCAATTTTGTTTGTGTTTGGATGGCGGTTTATCAAACGTACCAGTGCAACAGAAAGTGTTTATAGTTAAGGATCGAACACCATGTCAAAACCAAGATCATTATCTTTACCCGGGAAAATTGGAGCATACACCATTCTTGTGCTTTTTTCTCTTTTTGCGATTTACCCGGTATTAAGGGTGTTCTCTCTATCCATCCGTCCGGGGAATCGGTTGTTGACCAAATCCCTGGCAATTATCCCGGAAAACGCAACATTCCATTCCTACTATCAACTTTTTTTTGAAGAACCTTTTCTGCGATGGATGCTTAACAGCTTGCTTGTCTCCACCATTGTTGCGATCATTGGGGTGGGACTTGCCACAACGGCGGGATATGCTTTTTCCAGATATCGTTTCCCGGGAAAAAATAGTGCTATGCTGGCCATCATTACCACTCAAATGTTTCCGGTGAGTATGCTCCTGTTACCTCTCTTCATCATGTTAATTAAGCTTCATTTGTATGATTCGTATTTAGGTTTGATCATTGCCTATTCTGCAACAGCGCTTCCATTTACCATCTGGCAGATGAAAGGTTATTATGATACCATCCCTTATAGTCTGGAAGAAGCCGCAATGATAGACGGTGCATCCCCGGTATACACATTTTACAAAATTGTATTGCCACTTGCTTTACCAGCAATTGCCATCACCGCTCTTTTTTCTTTTATGACAGCCTGGTCGGAGTATCTGGTGGCGGTGGTGCTTATCCAGGATACTGCCTTATTCACATTGCCGCTGGGGTTAAAAAATTACCAGGCCAGTATGGAATCCTCCTGGGGATTATACTCCGCCGGAGCCATTATCGTAAGTCTGCCGGTGGTGATATTGTTTATGTTCCTCAGTCGATGGCTTATCTCTGGATTAACGCTGGGGAGTGTAAAAGGATAATATGTGATATAAGGTATTACTAAGCGACTAACGTTAAACGGGATCTATTATGTTAGAGAAAATTGCCAAAAAAATGATGGAACTGGGCTTTACGCAATATGAAGCGCGTGCCTATATCAGTTTGCTTCAAAATTATCCGGCCACCCGTTATGAAATTAGTAAACGGAGCGGAGTACCTCGTTCGGCGATTTATGATGTCATTAATCGGCTGGAGAAATTCGGTGCGGTTAACGCCATATCCAGTAAGCCTGAAAAGTATGCACCTCTTCCACCAGAGCAATTTATTGAGCTCCTGGAAAATCGTTACAAAAGCAAAATTCGTGACTTTTTTGAATCAATCTCCGATATTCAGGTTGATCTGGAAATGGAGAATCTCTGGAACATTTCCGGTTATCAGAACATGATACTAAAAGCACGGGAAATGATTAATAAAGCACGGGATGAGATTTATCTATCTGCGTGGAATCGTGAGGTGGAAGAATTAGCCTCAGAATTAAGAAAAGCTGAACGACGTGGGGTAAAGGTGGTTGTTTTTTCATTTACCAAAATTCCATCCATCGGGAAAGTGTTTAGCTACGAACTCAGCGAAAGTGAATTGGAAAAAGTTTGGGACCACAAAATTATTCTGGTACGAGATCGTGAGGAGTTGTTAATGGGTGAGGCGAATCGACATTATCCTCGCAAAGTTGCCTGGACCCACAATAAAGCTATTGTTATGATTGCTGCAAATCATATTGTTCTGGATATCACCCTCTATGGTTTACGGGCGGGGGTGGATGTGAGTGATGTGGTCATAGAATCGCACCCCGGTGAACTGGAATTATTGGGAAATTTGTTACGTGAGAAATTTTCACTGAGTCCGGTACTGAAACCCGAAAAGGAACGTTTGGATAATTAACCTTATCTATCTTGTTCTATGAGAATAAACATTGTTTTTGCAACTATCTTAATCATTCAGTCTTTGAACATATCATGCGGAAAAACCGAAGTGGGTAAAAAACAGATACCGGATTTCAGTCAATACACTGTCACCTCTCTCCCTGATTTCGCTCAAAATAGTGTGATTTATGAACTTTATGTGCGTTCCTTCACGCCTGAGGGGACTTTTCAGGCGGTGGAGAAAAGAATCCCTTATCTAAAAAAGTTGGGCGTGGATATCATCTGGTTCATGCCAATCTACCCCATCGGGGAAAAGGGACGAAAAGGTAAGCTGGGCTCCCCTTATGCGGTAAAAGATTTTCGAGCCATCAACCCTGAATTCGGAGACTTCAATTCGTATAAACACTTGGTGGATGAATTGCATAAAGCCGGATTTAAGGTAATTCTGGATTTTGTACCCAACCATGCGGCCAATGATAATGTTCTCACCGGAGAACATCCGGAATGGTTCATCAAGGATCAGTCCGGTAACTTTACCCGAGAGGTTGCCGATTGGTCGGATGTTATCGATTTTAACTACAGCCAACCCGAGTTACAGGAATATATCATTGAATCCATGCTCTATTGGATAAAGTCATTCGGAATAGATGGCTTTCGTTGTGATGTGGCAGGAATGGTGCCTTATGAATTCTGGGAAAAGGCAATTCCACGATTGAAAGCTGTAAAGCCAGACCTCTATTTACTGGCAGAATGGGAAGATCCGGAGTTGTTGGTTAAGGGATTTCATTCAGACTACGATTGGACACTATATGATCTCTTACGTAACATTCGTGCTGGAAAAGCACGAACCTCTGCTGCAATCGAAGCGATTTATCGGAAAGAATCTCATTATCCAAAGAATGCCCTTCCTCTGCGTTTTCTGGAAAATCACGATAAACAGCGTTCTATGAAGGTGTTTGGGGTCGAAGCCATTGATGCATATGCCAAATTCCTTTTTACCCTACCGGGGATACCATTGATTTATGCAGGTCAGGAAATCGGCGAGACCCATCGACCCTCCTTGTTTGAAAAAGATGCTATCCAGTGGTCGCAAGGTGATTCAGCCCTTCTGGAGCTGTATACGAACCTGGTACGAATCAGAAAATCTCATCCCTGTTTTACCCATGGTAATTTTCAGCCACTCCAGGTAACTATGCTGGATGGGGCGCTGGGAGCTTTTTTTCGGGAGAGTGATGAGTGTGCTTCGATTGTTCTTACCAACTTAAGAGCAGAAAGTGTGAACCGGTGGATGGTGACCATCCCGGATACACTTTCGGCTCAATGGGGAAACATTCCCTTTGTGAATGTTAATGATAGCAGCGATGCAATACAACTTACTAAAAACCTGAGTAGTAAATCATTTTTGCCGTTTACAACAAAAATCTATGTTGCCCGGAAATAGAAAAAGTAAGATTGATCATCTTTTCCGTTTCATATTGAATGTAACTTGTTTGAAGTTAAGATTAAGGTTAATCAGGAGTTTAACCATGAGATTTTCACATAGCTTAATTTTATTTATCTTCTTAATGAATGGGTTATGGGCCCAGAATGGTAGTTGGTGGGAACCGGCTGTTCCTTTTGCAGGTGATACCATAACTATTTATTTTGATCCCACACAAAATGATGAAATGCCCGATAATGTGAGCAGTTTGGTACTCCACTGGGGAGTCAATAGCTGGGAAACCCCTCCCACAAACCTGTGGCCACCAGGAACGGTGCTTCATACCGATGGTATTGCTGCCCGTTCTCCAATGACTCAGGTTTCCCCCAACTTGTGGAAGATAGATATTCCCACCGATTCCACCATCTGGGAAGTCGATTATGTGTTCAATGATGGAACTCCTTCCAATCCAGGCTCCCACTGGGCACACAGCACAGGGGGCACTGATTGGCTGATTCCGGTGGAACAGACCCGTATTAGTGTTGTACTTCTGGAGCCGGAGATTCAAACTTCTTTCGGTGATCCACTTCGTGCTCCCTATTTTGCCACTGAAGATGATACTGTGCATATCACGGCTGTAGCGGCAGTCCAGGAAACTCAATTGCAGAGTCTTGAACTTTACCAGGATGGTACCTTAGTAGCGTCGACGACAAATGATACCATAGTTTACGATTTTTATACTGCGGGATTGGGAAGTGGTATCTTTCAGTTTCAGGTGATTGCAAGCGATACCTCTAATCTGGCTGACACAACCGCTTTTGCCATTGTCATTAATCCTGCGATCACAGATTCCCCTCCTCCGGCAGGAGTAACAGATGGCATTAACTACATCGATGACCACACCGTCACCCTTGTTCTTTTTGCCCCTTATAAGGAGTTTGTCTATGTCATCGGAGATTTCAACGACTGGAAAGTTGACTTCAATTATTTCATGAATCGCTATCAGGTCAATCCGGATAGCACTCTCTGGTGGATTACCATATCCGGGTTGACAGCCGGTGAAGAGTACGCCTTCCAATATCTGGTAGATGGGAATCTTCGCATAGCAGACCCGTATACTGAAAAAGTTCTGGATCCTTTCAATGACCCTTATATTCCCGCCTCGATCTATCCGAATTTAAAACCCTATCCCTATAACAAAACCAATAAGATTGTTTCAGTTTTACAAACAGCCCAGACGCCATTCACCTGGGTGTATTCAGACACATTTCAACGGCCCGCACCAGAAAACTTAGTAATTTACGAGTTACTGGTACGAGATTTTCTCCATGAACATAGTTTTCAGATGTTAAAAGATACCCTTGATTATCTTCAAAATCTGGGTGTGAACGCGATTGAAGTGATGCCCTTCAGTGAATTTGAAGGAAACAGTAGCTGGGGTTATAATCCCTCCTTTTATTTTGCACCTGACAAATATTATGGCACTGAAGATATGCTAAAAAGTTTCATCGATGAATGTCACCGGCGGGGTATTGCTGTTATTATGGATATTGTGTTAAACCATTCGTTCGGGCAATCCCCTTTAGTCCGATTATATTGGGATGAACAGAATGGGCGTCCGGCGGCGAATAATCCCTGGTATAATCAACAATCCCCCAACCCGGTATATGATTTTGGATACGATTTTAATCATGAAAGCCCACATACTCAGGCGTTTGTCGATCGGGTTACCCGGTATTGGGTCACTGAATATCGCATCGATGGCTACCGTTTTGATTTTACCAAAGGCTTCACCAACACTCCGGGAGATGGCTGGAGTTATGATGCTTCGCGAATTGCCATCCTGGAACGTATGGCGGATGCGCTATGGTCTGTAGATAGTACCGTTTATGTCATCCTGGAACATTTTACCGAAAATTCCGAAGAAATGGAATTGGCAGATTATGGCATGCTCATTTGGGGAAATATGAATTATAACTATAATGAAGCAACAATGGGGTATCATGATAATGGGAAGTCGGATTTTTCCTGGGGCTATTATGGCACCCGCGGATGGAGTCAACCGAATCTGGTCACCTATATGGAGAGTCATGATGAAGAACGGTTAATGTATAAAAATGTCACCTGGGGAAACAGCCATGGGGATTATGACATCAAGGATACCACCACAGCTTTAAATCGGATAAAAATGGCGGGAGCATTTTTCTTCACCTATCCCGGGCCCAAAATGATCTGGCAATTTGAGGAACTGGGGTATGATGTCAGTATTGATGATCCCTGTCGGGTATGTGAAAAACCAATTCGCTGGTTTTATTTCAATCGAAATGAACGACGTAAATTATATAAAACTTTTGCGGCACTTATCAAACTTCGTAAGGAACACCCGGTCTTTCGTGATCCCCAAACGGTGGTGAACATGTGGCTTTATGCAACGAATGGGAGAAAACGAATCACCCTCTCTCATCCGGAAATGGAAGTGAGCATTATTGGTAATTTTGGAGTCGTCCCGCTGGCAGTGGACCCTTATTTTGCTCATACCGGGTGGTGGTATGATTTTTTTACCGGGGATAGTCTCTATGTCACCGACCCCAATGGGGATATTCTCCTGGCCCCTGGAGAATATCATATCTTCACAGATGTTCGCATAGAACCGCCGGAACCCGGGATATGGACTGGTATTGATGAAACCGGGTTTACTCAGAATGTGCCGTTACAATTTGAATTATTTCAGAATTATCCCAATCCCTTTAATCCACAAACAACCATTAAGTTTAGTGTGCCCAGAACGGAAATGATCAAACTGGCCGTTTATGATATTCTGGGACAGGAGGTTAAGGTGCTAAAAAATGAACTTATGAAACCGGGAACGTATCAGGTAATCTGGGATGGTAGAGATAGCCAAGGGAATCCCGTTGCCAGTGGATTTTATATTTTGAGAATGAAAACCGATAGTGTGATAAGGCATCGCAAGATGCTTTTGCTCAAATAACAATTGTATCCTTGTACGATAAATTTCTGTTTTTTTCAGTGTGCTCTGTTGTGAATAGCGACCAAATAACTTGTTATCGAGAATATTGATATTGGACCAGGTAGATGATTATCCCTTTCATTACACGCTTACTCTATGCAACTCGTAAAGCTGCACAATGGATGAATACCTCACAAATGTTGGTAACCGGTTTTGGGGGGATTATTCTACTCGGTACCATCTTATTAATGCTTCCCTGGGCTAGCACAACTACCCCTTTGAGCTTCGTTAATGCTTTGTTTACCGCAACCTCAGCCACCTGTGTCACCGGTCTCATTGTTGTAGATACGGCCACCGCTTTTACCCTCTTCGGTAAGATGGTAATATTGGGTTTGATTCAGGTTGGTGGTCTTGGTATTATGACGATCTCAACATTTTTATTGTACTTGATTCATGGAAAATTAACTCTAAGCAGTCGTGGTTTTCTTGAGGAAACGCTAAGCCAGAGCCCCATGCAGCATCTACGGGCGTTGTTAAAAACCGTTTTTTATGCTACAGTATCCATTGAAGCGATCGGTACCATCATATTGACCGTTCGATTCATGGGGGAAATGCCTGTGTATAAAGCCTTTTTCTTTGGTTTATTTCATTCTGTCTCAGCCTTTTGTAACGCCGGCTTTTCTTTGTTTTCGGACAGTTTGATAGGTTATCAATCTGACTTAATAGTTAATATTACCATTGCAATACTCATCATTCTGGGTGGAGTGGGATTTGTGGTACTGTTTGAGTTGAATCAATATCGCAGAGGAGAAGTACGGAGATTAACTTTACATTCCCGTTTGGTGTTATTATTTTCCTTCCTGTTGATTTGTTCGGGAGCAATTATCTTCTGGTTATTAGAAATGGAAAACTCTTTAAAAGGGCATTCCTTTCTCTCCAGCTTGGAAATATCACTTTTTCAGTCGATAACCGCCCGAACTGCAGGCTTTAACACCATAGATCTGGCACATCTTTCCAATCCGACGCTTTTTATCATGATAATTCTCATGTTTATTGGAGCCTCCCCGGGTTCCTGTGGGGGTGGTATTAAGACCACCACGTTTGCGGTGTTATTGGCCTTTATCCGATCCAGATTTTACAATCAACCGGCCGTGAATATCTTTCAGCGGAGAATCCCTTCGGAAGCAGTGTCTAAAGCGGTTACCGTTGCGTTTTTCTCTGTGGTGTTGATTTCCTTGCTGACAATGTTTTTGTTAATCACTGAACTCACGGGTGTCTCGCACCAGGAAAGTCGAGGGCTTTTTCTGGAAATGCTTTTTGAGGTCACTTCTGCATTTGGAACGGTGGGTTTATCGTTAGGAGTAACCCCAAAATTGACAGCTTTAGGTAAATTATTGATTACCTTTATGATGTTTGTGGGTCGATTGGGGCCCATTACACTGGCTGTGGCGGTTGGAAATCGTGAAAAAACCAATTATTTTTATGCACAGGAGGATGTGTTAATTGGCTAAGTTCTGGAAAAAAAGCTTTGAAAAACCTCAATCCATTGCGGTTATCGGTTTAAGTAGCTTTGGGTTTTATCTCTGTCGGTATCTCACTGATATCGGTACCGAAGTTCTGGCACTGGATATTAAAGAAGATCGAATTGATGATGTTAAATCTTTTGTTAAGAGAGCAATTGTTGGCGATGCAAAAGATAAAGCCACTCTCGCAAGATTGGGTTTGGATGAATTCGATGCGGTGGTGGTTTCTGTTGGGGAACATCTGGATGCCAGCATTTTGATCACCATGTATCTCAGAGAGCTGGGAGTGAAAGAGATCGTTGCTAAAGCTCTGACCGAAGACCATGCCAAGATACTAAACATGATCGGAGCCAGTACCATTGTGTTTCCGGAGCGTGATATGGCCAAACGAATTGCCCAAACTCTTGGCCATACCAGTCTACTGGACTATATTGCCCTTGGTGAGGAATATGGAATCATCGAGATGGCTCCGCCACGCTCCTGGATAGGAAAATCTCTTGCCGAGTTGCAGATTCGCAATAACTACAACGCCCAGGTGGTTATGATTAAAGAATTGGTACCGGAAAACACCACCATTATTCCCGGTGGAAGTCATGTCGTCAAGGATAGTGATATTCTGGTTGTCATTGGAGCTAACGAAGATCTTGAGAAGCTGGATAAAATTGACAAATCTTAACCCCATTTTACTTTACAAAATATTTCGGCTGCGTATCTGCTAAGGTGTGATGAGCATTTGTTTCGAATTTCGGTTATCTGTTTTATTAAAGGCGGGAATTCAATATATTCTTTTAAAAAGAGGAGGCTATACCCATGAGTAAAAATAATTCCTCCGATAAAATATTTCCCTTTGGACAGGAAATTGTATGGCAACCTAATCCCCAATGGATGGCACAAAGTAATATTCAAAAGCTGATGAATTCACTTGGGATTGACTCCTATGATAGTTTTTATCAGAAGTCTGTTGAAGATATTGCCTGGTTCTGGGATGTGGTGATGAAAGATCTGGATATTGAATTCTATGAGCCTTACTCCCGGATTGTGGATTTAAGCAGAGGAATTCAATTTCCTGAATGGTGTGTGGGTGGAAAGATGAACATTGTGCATAATTGTCTGGATAAATGGCAGCACACTACCACCCAGAATCGAGTCGCTTTACGTTGGGAAGGGGAAGAGGGGAGTGTTCGTCTGTTTACCTATGGTGACTTGTATCGGGAAGTGAATCGATGCGCCAACGCCCTGAGGGAATTGGGGTTGGGAAAAGGAGATGCAATTGGTTTATACATGCCGATGATTCCTGAATTAGCCATTGCCTTTCTGGCAATAGTAAAAATCGGAGGAATTCTTTTGCCTCTCTTTAGTGGATATGGTCCCTCGGCAATTTCCACTCGTCTGGC
>RFIL01000304.1 GCA_003695285.1 Calditrichota bacterium | reverse complement strand
GGTCCCCAAAATCACCGTTATTTTACGAAAAGCTTATGGCGGTGCCTATGACGTGATGAGTTCCAAACATATACGAGGAGATTTTAATTTTGCCTGGCCTTCCGCGGAAATTGCGGTCATGGGGCCAAAAGGAGCAGCCGAAATCATATTTAAGAAAGAAATTGCCGCAGCCAAAGACCCGGAAAAGGCACTTCAGATTAAGGAGCTGGAATATCGGGAAAAATTTGCCAATCCATATCTGGCAGCAGAATATGGTTATGTAGATGAAGTGATCGAGCCCCACCAAACTCGCCCTAAAATCTGTCGGGCGTTGGAAATCCTGCGCAATAAGGTGGATAAAAATCCTCCCAAAAAACATGGAAATATTCCATTGTAAATTTTTATGGTTACAAAAAATTTGAGGTAGGTATATGGAAAGTAATAGCTTTTTAACCATTGTTTCCAATATTTTAAAATACACATTGTTTGAGATCAATCAAACACCGGTGACCCTTCTCTCACTGATAATGTTTTTGATTGTCATTATCATTTTCTCAATATTATCCCGGGTGTTGCGCAAATATCTGGTTCATAAACTGCTCAAGTATTTCAAATTCGAAGAGGGTGCCAGCTATACCTTCAGCCGCATTGTTCATTATATCGTGATGATCATCGGTGGGCTGGTAGCTTTTCAGTTTATTGGCATCAGTTTTAGTGGGCTGGCGGTGTTGTTTGGTTTTCTCTCTGTTGGAATCGGTTTTGGTTTGCAAAATGTGACTTCAAATTTTGTCGCGGGGTTAATTTTGTTATTCGAACGCCCCATACAGGTGGGAGATCGGGTAACGGTTGGCGATACCCTGGGAGATGTAGTGGAAATTAATATCCGCTCCACAACCATTCGCTCAGAAAAAAACGTGGCCATCATTGTTCCCAACTCTGAATTTATTTCCTCAACCGTGGTCAACTGGTCCTATGGGGATCCTAAAGTATTAATGGAGATCAATGTTGGAGTATCCTACGAATCGGATCTGGATTTAGTGATCAATACCCTAAAAGAGATTGCCGGGGAACATCCCCATGTATTGAAGCATCCGGCACCGGAAGTTCATTTAACCAATTTCGGAGATTCTTCCTGGGATATGCAATTACGGGTCTGGATTCGCCATCCCAAACTTATGCGTCAGGTGCGTTCGGATATCAACTGTAACATTGTCCGCAAATTCCGCGAAAATCAGATTGAAATTCCCTATCCACAACGAGATTTACATCTCCGTACCCCCTTGCCGGTTCCGCTTTCTACGAACGAAGTGGTAAGTTAAGAGTGTTTATTTTTTTATTTGCTTCTTTTCAAAGCTGTTTAATGACAATAAATTATGTCATTCTATTTTTTCCGATTAAGGCTTTTAACTATCTACCGATAGTTAAAAAACGTTTCAAAGCAACTACCTAAACCCAGGAGGAATTAGCCATGATTAATAAGATTGTAGAATTGTTAGGGGATGAAGCCGATTATTTGTTGGGGCATGAATGTAAAACCGTCCCCAAAGATCAACTTCATCTTCCCGGACCGGACTTTGTGGATCGAGTAATGGCACTCTCAGATCGGCCCACGGCAGTGATGAGAAACATGCAAACGCTCCTCAACACCGGTCGGCTTGCTGGTACCGGATATGTCTCCATTCTCCCTGTGGACCAGGGAATCGAACATTCTGCCGGCGCATCTTTCGCTCCCAACCCCATTTATTTTGACCCTGAAAATATCGTGAAACTGGCTATTGAAGGCGGTTGTAATGCAGTTGCCTCTACGCTGGGGGTTTTAGGAGCAGTGGCTCGCAAATATGCTCACAAAATTCCTTTCATTTTAAAGATCAACCACAATGAATTGCTCACCTATCCCAACAAATACGATCAGATCCTCTTTGCCAGTGTGGATCAGGCGTTTGATATGGGGGCTATTGCTGTGGGTGCAACGATTTACTACGGTTCTCCGGAAAGCAATCGACAAATTCAGGAGATTACGGAAGTATTTCGTTATGCGCACAGTCTGGGTATGGTTACTATTTTATGGGCTTATTTACGTAACTCTGAGTTTAAAAAGGATAAAGATTATCATGTCTCTGCCGACCTGACCGGTCAGGCCAACCACCTTGCGGTGACCATTGAAGCCGATATCGTCAAACAAAAACAGGCTGAAAACAATGGTGGGTTTACAGCCCTGAAATTTGGGAAAACACATGCCAAGGTGTATGATGAGCTGACTTCTGAACACCCCATTGATTTAACCCGTTATCAGGTGGTGAATTGTTATAATGGTCGAGCCGGATTAATTAATTCCGGTGGGGCTTCCGGGCAAAACGACCTGGCTCAGGCAGTTCGTACCGCTGTGATTAACAAACGTGCGGGTGGAATGGGATTGATTTCCGGAAGAAAAGCCTTCCAGAAACCCATGAAGGATGGGGTGGAATTGTTGAATGCTATTCAGGATGTCTACTTAACCAAGGAAATCACCGTCGCTTAGTGCTTAAAGCAAGTAAAATTTGTGAAAAAGGCTGTCCGGTCTGTTGGGCAGCCTTTTTTTTAGTTTTTTTAAGGTGGATATCCTTAAACTGAAACGAACCCTTCAACTCTCAAATTTAATACAATGTTTTTAACATATCCGGATGATAAGGTTTTAAAGGCTCACCGGATTTGATTTTCTGGATGAGATCCGGATTGGCAATAAACGGTCGGCCAAAGGCAATCAAATCAAACTTCTTATCCAAAATTCCTTTTGCTGCTGTTTCCGGTGTATAATTGCCACAGGCTATTACTGTTCCGGTATAATGTTTTCGCAAAAATTCGGTTGCAGTGGCTCGCAGATTTTCAAAATAAATGGAATCGTCGAAGATACCGGTGTGCACGTAAGCGATACCCATTCGATTCAGTTGGGTCAATAAATACTGGAAAACCAATGGGTCTCGCTCATCCGATTCTATGTAATGATAGGCTCCGGGTGATAAACGAATACCCGTGCGTTCAGCACCGATTTGGTCACACACAGCCTGAACCACCTCCAGAGCAAACCTCGCCATTTTTTCCGGGGTGCCCCCATACTCATCTTTTCGGCGATTGGTATGATAATGAAGAAATTGATCGATTAAATAGCCATTAGCGCCATGTAGTTCAATGCCGTCAAAACCGGCCTCAATAGCGTTCGCTGCGGCGCGTGCATAATCTTTGATAATTTCCTGAATCTCATCAACCTGTAGTGCCCGAGGGGTTCCATATTCCAGTTCAGGTTTCCGCTTAATTGGTCCGGATAACGGTACCGCCGATGGCGCCACCGGTAACTTCCCTCCCAGATAGAAAGGATGGGAGACACGTCCCACGTGCCACAGTTGGGCAAAGATTAATCCACCCTTCTCATGAACCGCCTCAGTCACGCGACGCCACCCCTGAATTTGCGCTG
>RFIL01000303.1 GCA_003695285.1 Calditrichota bacterium | reverse complement strand
TTCCCTTGCAAGGGGGAACGGCCACGAGAGTGGCGGCTTATTACGGGGGGATATTCATCTTTCTGGTAAGGCACAAAATTTTATAAACCAGTCACCAAATATAAACACTCTGTTTGTGTGGCTGTTATATCGTCAAAATTCGTTTTATTTCACCTTCTCCTTTCTGATTGTTCAGATGGTTTGGGTAATCACATTATAGACTTTATACCACTTCTACTCGCTGGTCATCTTCCACAAAAATAAACTTATCATTCAATTTTGAAGGGGAATTTAATGCCCTGGCATTTTTCTTATTGCCGGTAGTCATATAAAAGTTGCGCATAAAACGAATTTTTTCGAAAACAGTATTTTTGTCAAAACCGGGAGGTGGATCTCCTACCAGTCGAAAACGCTGACCGATTTCCAGTTCCCTAAATTTCTTTTGCATCTTTCCTCCTTTCTTGTTGTGTCTCCACCAATTAAATGCTTTTGTCTGATATCAAGTTCTAAAAAGGATACATCGAGACGATGCTTCCCTTCTCAAGGGTTTGTCGGGGTTCAAGGATTAAAAATCCATCGGCGCTGGTAAGGGAAGTGAGCATATGAGAACCTTGTTTCGGCAAAACCGATATAAGTGGTCGCTCATGGTTTCGGGAAATTATTTTCACTCTCAACATATTTGCGCGATCGATTTTATTGGAAATGTCTTCCCCACATTCAACCGATAGAGTCGTTGGGGAAAGGTCTCCTCCGGATAAGTATTTGAGTACTGGTTGAATATAAAGTGTAAAACACATGTACGCCGAAACCGGATTCCCGGGCAATCCGAAAAGAAGACTCTGTTCATGTCGAGCCACAAAGAGAGGCTTTCCGGGTTTTTGATTCACTTTCCAGAAAACGGTTTTAAATCCGGATTGAGTTGCGGCAGATTTGACAAAATCATGTTCCCCAACCGAAACACCTCCTGAGAAAATGATAATATCGGCTTTTCCGGTGACCCGTTGCAGGGTTTCGGTTGTCAATGACAAGTCATCTCCCACATGTTGGAGGGAGATCACTTTCCCACCCCATCGTTCAACAGCCGTTTTCAGCATGATTCCATTGGAATCGCGGATTTGCCAGGGTTCTATCTCCTCCGAGGCATAGGGCTTCAATTCGGTGCCGGTGATAATGATGGCCACCTTGGGTAAGGAATAAACAGGGATAGTGGAAATTCCCTGTGAAGCCAGCAATGCGATATGAAAGGGCTGTAAACAAATTCCCTGCTGGAGAAGCGTGTCACCCGTTTGAAATTCCTCACCAATCTGTCGCACGTGGGCACCCTTTTTCTTGACCTTGGTAATGATGACCTTTGCCTTCGAGATTTGAACATCCTCCACAGGGACCACCGTATCAGCCCCAGCGCAGAGCATGGCTCCGGTGTTAATGCGGATAGCCTCACCCGGTTGTAATTCTCCCTGAAAAGGTATCCCGACCTGGCTTTCTGCTATGATGGATAACTCAACCGGGTTTTCTGGTGTTGCTGTTTGTACATCCGCCCAGCGCACTGCAAACCCATCCATGGCACTGTTGGTGTACCGGGGGGATGGCTCACGAGCGGCGATGTCGTCGGCCAGATAGCGACCAACTGCGTTGGTAATCTCTATCGTTTCCGTCTTACGAGGGGGTATGTGATTCCGAACCAATGTTAATGCTTCAGAGATTGAAATCATATGGAGTGTCCTCTTTTGATTGAATTCTGATCTGCTCACTTGATGTCATCTCCCGAATCATCCCATTAAAGCCTATAAAAAAATGTCTTCTACAGTTGACCCATCAGGGAATTAAATCCTTACGCATCACTAACGCATCTTCTCCATTTTGATAATAGCGATGACGAACTCCGGTGACCTTAAAACCCAATTTTTCATATAAACGGATAGCGCGATGGTTGCTTTTTCTAACTTCCAGGATGGCATACTCCGCGGCATCTGACATCCCCAACAGGGCATTCATCAAAAATTTGCCCCAGCCCTTCCCCTGATGCTCCGGAGCTATGGCTATGGTGGCAATATGAAACTCTTCAAATAAGCGCCATACGACGGCATGACCAATAATCTGGTTATCCACCTCCAGAACCACAGGAATGGAATATCGGTTACTGTAAATTTCAAACATATAGCTGCGTCGTGACCAGGGTTCCAGAAATACTTTTTCCTCAATTCCCAGAACTGTATCCAGATCTTCCTCCCGCATAGGGCGAATATTGGGAATTGATGTCGTCATAAAACACCTCTAAATGCTCTCATATACATCGGTTCACACGATGCAACGTCTGAAAAGTGCTTTTCATTATATTTTACAAATCCAAGTTTAAGAAGTGCCCACATCTGCAGGTATGGGGCACGGGGACGTAATATTCGGGAGCCTTCCGGTAGAAAAGGAAGCAGCATTTCCGCCAGCTTCTCACCATCTCCTCCGACAATCCACACCGGTTCACTTATTTTTTCGCTTAACTCTTCCGGTGAAATCAAACAATAATCGTGAACTTTCTGCATCTGCTCCCTTTCCCATCGATACATAGCACAAAAGATTTCACCACGATGGGCATCGATAACCACAAGCACGGGTTTCTGTTGGTATCCGGTTTGATACGCCCAGACATCGAGAGTGGGAATTTCCACAATCGGGATATTCAAGGAAGTGGCTAATCCTTTTGCAATACTGTACCCTATCCGTAAACCAGTAAAAGATCCCGGACCGGATGATAAAATAATTCCGGAAAGAGTCTGGGGAGATAATGATAAAGATTCCAGCAACACATGAAGCATTGGCGCTAAGCGTTCCGAGTGGATGTTTTTTAAGTTCAGGGAAATTTCACCGAGGAGATCGTCATCCCGGGAGATGCCAATCCCGCAGGTCAGAGAGCTGGTTTCAATTCCCAGCAGATAAATCCCGGCAGTAGTGTGGTTCACTAATTTTCTATTCATCTGCAATTCCCCGATTATCCGTTTAAAATTAAGGAATTTTTAAAAAACCGTATAGGATTATTTTAATTCACCTTCCTGAACTGTCGAACCTGGCTGTGGTGTCAGATTCACACCTGTTGTCAGGCGGCACGTCATCGAGAAGAATCATTTTTAGTAGGATAAAATATTATTTCTTTATAAACAATAAGAT
>RFIL01000302.1 GCA_003695285.1 Calditrichota bacterium | reverse complement strand
GTAGCTGTGGGAGGTCGCTCTTCCAAAGCCGTTGTATTAAGGATGTGGCGATGACAGGAAAAAAGAATGGGAGTAAATATGGCCCGTTCACCTCCTGAAAAATAACCGGGTAATGATGGTAGGAGCATCATTACCCGGAAAAACTGCAAACCTCCTGCGTCTAGTGGTTGTTTTTCCCAGAAATATGGGAAAATTGCGCCGTTTGGTTTGCATTGACAATATAATCACCCATTCTTCAGAAAAAAACTTTTAAAAATAGGAGGTTACCATGAAAAGGTGTCATTTGTTTCTTGTCGTTTTTATGCTATTGAGCCTCTCTTTTTTGATGGAACTGATGGCTCAAGCGCCATATACTATTCAGTTGAAATCCCGCAAATTTCTTCCACCGGTAGACCAGCAAACGGCTTTTGAAGCAATCCGGCAACAAGGAATTTCGCCGGAAGCTACCCTCTCGGGAAGCTACCATGTTTTGTTGCAGTTTTATGAAATTCCGGACGAACTTCAGAAAAACAGGTTAAAAGCGACTGGAATTGTGCTTCATGACTACATACCTCATCGGGCGTTTTCCGCTTCCATTGCTCCAACCGTTACTCCCAACGATCTGGTCGCTTTGGGGGTTCGCTTTGTGGGGTTGTTTCAACCGACAGACAAGCTCTCACCGGAGTTGTTGGAAGGCTATCCACAGACTCGTTCAAAATCCCCCGATCGGCTGGCAGTGTATGTGTTGACCTATCCAGACATCCCGATATCTGCGGCGGTATCGATTCTAATCCGTAAGTTTGATTGTGAAATTTTATCTTCCTCTGAACAGTTCCACCTCATCTCATTAATCCTTCTTAAGAATCAGCTAAATGAACTGGCATCTCTGGAATGAGTCTCCTGGATTGAAGCCATGCCTGAGTTCAAGGATCGTAATGATGGATCGCGGGCGCTGATAAACGTCGATAGTGTTCAGGCTGCTCCCTATTTTCTATCCGGGGATGGATTGAATTTAGGAATGTGGGATGGGGGCAGGGTTTATTCTCATGATGGTTTTGCTGGTCGTCTGGTAATTAAGAATAATGTATCTGTTAGCAACCATGCCACCCATGTTGCCGGCACCATGGCTGGAAACGGAGCCAACTCCAACAACCACTATCTTCGTGGTATGGACACACTGGCCTATATCTATTCCTGGACCTATCAGGGAAAGACCTGGGATCAGATAGCCACAGAGATGAAAAATGCTGTCACTCAGGACAATATTGTACTTTCTCAAAACTCTTGGGGCGATATTGGAGGTGGAGGCCTCTATACAGTAGGTGCCCGACTCATGGATCAGGTAGTGAGAGAGAAAGACATTTCGGTAATTTTTGCGGTGGGTTATGGTGGGCATGTTTACAACTCCATGTGGAGTCCCGAGACGGGTAAAAACTTAATCTCCGTCACTGCTACTACGAAAACGGGTGAAGAATACTTTGATGCTTCCAGCGGCCCCTGTAAAGATGGCCGGCTGAAACCAGATATCAGTGCAGCTGGGGTTGATATTCAATCCACCTGGCCGGATAACGGGTATGATTACCTGACCGGAACCAGCATGGCTGCTCCGGCAATTTCCGGAGTTATAGGTCTGATGATTGAGCGCTATAAAAATCGGAACAATGGTCAACTACCCTCTGCATCATTGTTGAAAGCTATTCTATTGAATACGGCAACAGATATTGGGACTGCAGGTCCGGATTACTTTTATGGATACGGAATTGCTAATGCCCTTGAGGCGATAAGAACCATAGATGCAGGAAATTTTCTTACTGATGAAATTTCTCAAGGAGCTACCCAAAATTATTTATTAACTGTTCCCGCAGGGATAGATCATATAAGAGTTCTGTTAGCTTATACCGATAGAGAAGCCTCGGTTAATGCCAATCCTGCCTTAGTGAATGACTTGGATTTGAAATTGATTTCCCCCAATAATACAGAATATTTACCTCTTACCCTTGATCCAGCCAATCCTTCTGCTCCAGCACAACCTGCAGTAAACCACAGAGATAATGTGGAGCAGGTGGTGGTAAACAACCCGCTTGCCGGAAATTGGACTGTTCAAATTAGTGCTCCTTCTGTTCCTTTTGGACCTCAGGAATTTACCGTTACTTGGAAACTCCCAACTATTCGGGTACGGGTTGATCAAAAACTTGCCGATGGGCAAACGATTGTGGATAGTATTGGCCGATGGGAAGGGGGACCGAATTTTGTTCTTTATGAAGCACCCCATACATTTACTTTTGAAGTGAGTACAACGGAAGTCTTGCGTGGAGCTCAGAAAGTTATCTCCAACCAAAAATACCATAAGTGGAGCATTGACGATACTGTGTTAAATCACAGGGCTTTTAATATAACCTGGGATTTTCCCGACGAACTAACCTCGGAATTTTACCCCACCAAACCCGGTATCGTGCTCAAGAACGCCTTTTTGAGCGCTCCACCAGGCAGCGATCCATCCGGAGACGTCATCGCCTTCAAAGACCCCTGGCTGATCGACTCCACCGATGCGGCTCATGGCAACAATCCCCTGAACCGGGGAATGCAAGCCATCTTCCGCACCCAGGAATCCCCTTTTAATCCCGATTACACCAATCCCCACAACGGGTACGTTTATCAGGGCGTGTTTTTGAATCAGCCATATACCGGTAACAATCCGGTTTTCTACTCCGTTCGGGCAGTGGATAACCAGCAGGTCACCGTCAACGGCAAGAGCATTACCTATGATTGGGAGAGCTGGAGCTACGACCCGGATTC
>RFIL01000301.1 GCA_003695285.1 Calditrichota bacterium | reverse complement strand
GGTTGGTAAATACTCATCCAGATCCGAGAAAGAATGAACCGGTTCGGTATCTTCTGTTTCCGTTTTTGTTTCTTGCTGAGATGAAACCACTGGTTTCCGTTTCCGAACACGGAAAGGTCTTTTCGTAAATGTGGAAAATGGTTTCCAGTTAATATCCCTTGCAGATTTCACCATTGACCGGAAAAATGCCACAGTAGCCAGTATCCCTTGTTTCAAAAGTTTACCGATGTAAATGGGGATAATTGAAAGACGGAAACGAAACGTTATCATCAACAAAATCAGGAAAAATATGGCGGAAATAAACATCAGAGCGAAACGCCCGAAAAAGCGTGTAATTAAGTCAGCAGTTAATCCACCCGCCATTCCACTCGGGTAATAATTCAGGGAGACTCCATAGGTGCGTAAAGCCTCTGGCATCGCCAGAACCACAGAAATAAAATATGCCCAGACGATGGAGAGTAACATAAATCTCCAGAGCCTTAACAGCGAATAATTGGCCATCAGGGCTATACCAATGATCATCACAAGTAGGGGGAATACGACTGAGGGATATCCAAAAGTGTAAGTAAACACCGGCCTTGCTACCGTAGCTCCCGCAACTCCCAGAAAATTCTGAACATTCGTGTACTGATTCTTATCATTCAAAGACCAGAAAACCGGATCTGTTTGATGATAGGAAAGAACCGCTAGAAAAAATAAAACGCCTATGGCAAATAAGAGAAGACCATAGACTTCCCGTTTAACACTGGATTCATCCCCTCGTTGTTTACGGGTGCTTTTAAAGCGATGAAGAACTCTGTTGGTTTTCCGTTTCATGGCTGTATATTTCTTTTAATTATATAATATAATATTGAGCAATTGTGGTTACAATATTCAAAACAAGTTCTAATAACACTTAATTTCACAGAATAGACTAAATTTTTTAACCTCACTCAACAGGCAGAATAACATAAACAATATAAACAATCTAATTGAAATGCCTTGACTAAAGTCAATTTTTTTAGGCTATTAAATTGATTGATCAGGTAAGTAAAAACACCAGCACTTTTTTCTTCAACATTCTACCGTTTTTTAATGAGCTGTCCCCAAAAGGAATTAAAGGGATGAATTTGGTCTGTCTCTCCTGAATCGTTTACCACTGGATACCGGTTATTATACCAACGGAATATTCCACCTTGTAAATTGGCTAGCGAATCAGCAGACAGAGTGGTATCAGCTTCCAACAAACGTTCCAAAAATTCGGAACTTCTTTTCCCTACTGAACAATAAAATACTGCCTGATGTGAACGAAGTTCCGGACGATATTTTTCAAGAAAATTTTGAATGTCCATATGGGGGGAGATCCGTATCGCACCGGGAAGATGGCTCATATTATATTCTTTTTCCTCACGTACATCAAACAACACCACCTGGGATGAATCCCTTCCAAATAAAACCTGGTGTAACCAATCACTACTCACATTGCGGACCGGGTGTGCCCTGGCAATCTGTTTTTCAACCAGATCGAGTGTAAACTGAGATAATACAAATAATGGGAAAATAATAGCAAAGATGAAGATTATTCTTTTCATGTTTTCTTTTCAGTTTAAATAAGAGCTTAATTTAATAAAAAAGGGGAGCAATTGCCCCCCTTTTTTCCTCAGAACCAAGAATTAAGATAAATTTTCTTGTTATATCTTCTCACGATAACGACGACGCCGAACTAACGTCAGCGCACTTCCAATTACAAATATGATGGATCCAAACCAGAGTATACTGATTAATGGTTTTTCACTGATTTCAATTGCCAGTTGGTCTTTGGGGGTTTCTCCCTCATTCATGCTTCCTACCAGAGCTAAATCAACTGTTCCATTGGTTGGATTAACGGAATTGATTTTTATTTTGTACGGTGTACCCGGAATTTCTGCTTCAGTACTCTTCATTTTTCCGCGACTGGCTGTTAAAACAGGTTTTACTTCGTAACTCTGGGTATAATTATTTTCGGTGACATCGATGGTAAGATTGGCAGTAATCACCTGTTCATTGTTCCCCATCTGTACACCGAAGTTATGAAAGGTGACTTTAAGATTATTGAAATGTTGTGTTTCACCTTTTTTCAATGTGAATCGTTTCAAATTAGCCAGACGTGCCGGGGTGTAGGAGATAGGTGAGATATAAACATCCTTGACGAAGTTCACCTTGACATCCGGACCTACCATATATGACTGCGAATAATCACTATAATAGAATTTAGGATATGCTTCATAGGTACCAAAAGGAGTTTTGACTTCCAGTTTGACCCGGTCTTTACCATCCGGCATGTCAAGAAAATCCAGGAATTTTACCTCGTATCCAAGACTTGTCTTTTCAAATTCACCTTTGGGAAGCATAACTTTTTCACTACGGTCATACACGGATGAAGTGATGATCCCGATGACCATAAAACCCAGCCCGATATGAGCGAGATACCCACCGGCTTTATTTACATTCCGTTTGATTAATACCATCGTTACTTTGAAATTGGTCGTAATAACAAAAACTGCCAGGAAGAATACCGGAATGGAGATAGGATTCCTTAATCCTAACATGATTGCGATCACTGTGGCTAAAGCGGCAACCCCCAGGCCCAGGAGCAAGGTGTTCTTATTCCGCAATTCGGAGGTTTTCCAGGCCAGGATAGGAGCTAACGCGATGGTCAACAACATAAAAATTGCGACGGGTATAATCATTTTGTTGTAATAGTCCGGAGAAACACTGGAGGGTTCACCTAATAACTGGGTATATAGTGGAGCAGAAGTGCCAAAGAGAACCACCAGAGCCAAAAAGAGAACCACCAGTAATCCAGCAAACATGAACACTTCGCGATTCAATAAGCCACTATCAAATCGGGTTGGCTCAATTTTCTGTTCTTTAAAAAAGACTAAAAATTTGTAATATCCCCACAGAAAGAATAACAGAAATAGCACTTGGGCCATTACCAGATAGAAGGTTAAACCGGAGGGAGCAAAAGAATGAACGGAAAAATCTGTCAATACTCCGGAACGCGTTAAAAATGAGCCCCAGAGCATGGCAAGGAAAGCTCCACCGGCCAACCAGAAATTGCTTCTGATGAGTGCATTTCGTTTGGTTTGGATAATTGTTCCATGCAAGAGAGCGATACCTAACAACCAGGGAACTAACGAGGCATTCTCAACCGGGTCCCATCCCCAGTATCCACCCCAGCCGAGGGTTACATAAGCCCAATAGCCTCCCATGATAATTCCAGTTCCTAAGATCATCACACTAAAGACAATCCAGGGACGTGCTTCCTTCACCCAATCCCGGAAATTCCCTGTTAGCATCGCATGCATAGCAAAGGCGAATGGAACAACCGTAGAACTGTATCCAACAAACAACGTTGGAGGGTGGATAACCATCCAGGGATTTTGAAGGAGAGGATTTAGTCCGGCACCATCAGCCGGTTTAAAACCGATGGGGGCTTCTTCATGGATATGCCAGATCATTGAAAATGGACTCTTTTTCAGGAGAATCCATAAAAGGGTTACCTGCATCAAAACCAATACCACCATCACCAGCGGTTTCTTGACAGCGGTTTTTCTCATCAGGATTAAACCGTAGATGGAGGTATAGAACAACCAGAGCAGAAACGTCCCCTGTTGACCCGCCCACAGCGTTGAAAAAAGATAAAACTTGTTTAAAGCCATGGACGAATAACTATAGACATAATTCACATCAAACTGGTGGGTCATGATCAGATAAAGAAGATAAGCCAGTGAAAAGATAATCCCACCTGTCATGACATAAAATGCTCGGTTGGCCAGTTTCAGGGTGGATTCAAACCGTTCTTTATGATACATCAAATAAGCAGTAGCTGATACAATGGATGCAACAAACGCAACACCTATAGCAATGACTCCAATAGTCATGATTGTTCTCCTTTAGCCATTTCCGCTTCGTATTTGGAGGGGCATTTAACTAAAATTTGATCCGCTTTAAATACCCCGTCATGGAACTTACCCACAGCCACCACCTCTTTTGCATTATCAAAATTGGAGGGTTTTACCCCATGGAAAACGACCTGAAACACCTGGCCGGATTCATCAGTCATTTTAAAGTTGAATGTTTTGGAATCATGATCATACAATTCTGAGCCTGGAACCCGCTGTCCCTTTACCTGAACCGTAGAGTGCATGTGTTTGGCCTCTTCCAAAGAGACATACCGTCGTAAATTGCTTTTAAAACTCATCCCAGCATATATCAGCAAAGTGACGATGATGATAATTCCGATAATATATTTAGGCTTCATTGCTACCTCCGAGGTTTAAGACTGTCTTACTTACTCCTGTCATTTACAATATAGTTTTTTTCCTACTCATTTACTATAAATTTATAAAAATTGCACCGTTAATATAGATTAACAAATGATTTTTAGAAAATTATTCTTCGCGGCTTTCCACCTTCTTTTTCAATCGGTTCACTTTTTTATCCAGATATAAGAGATAAAAAAACACACCTCCAAAGATGAGAACCGTGACTGCCAGTACAATATAGATATTTTCACCGGCTTTCTTTTCCGGCATGGATTGACTCATTTGAGTTAAGGTGGTATCTGCAGCGATTGCAGCCAGTGTCATTAATTTTCTCATATTTCTACCTTTCTGTTACAATTTGGCTTTCTAATTTACGTTCCATCAGTAAAATTTGCACCTTAAGACGTAACATCCAAAGAAACATCACGGTAAACCCAAACAAGGAAGCAAAAAATACCTGGCGCATTTTTACATCCATCTTAATTTTTCCCTGCGCGTTTATTAACGGGTCTGGATGGAGGGATTCATAAATTCTGGGAACAATAAACATTAAAAATGGAACCGTGACAAAAGCGATAATGGAATATACTGCGGCTAACCGTGCTCTTGATTGTTCATCCTCTACAGCAGACCGAAGGGCAAAATAGGCCGCATAAATTAAGAGCAGAATAAATATCGAGGTTTGCCGGGGATCCCAATTCCAGTAGGCATTCCAGATCTCTTTTGCCCAGATTGCCCCAGAAACGGTCGCCAGAATTGTAAAAATTAACCCGATATGAGCCGATGAATATGCCCAGGCATCATATCGAACTTCATTTTTTCGTAGATAAAGAATACTGTAGGTGGCAGAAATTAAAAAGGCCAGGGTAGCAACCCATGCACAGGGTACGTGAAAAAATAGAATACGGGTCGTTTCTCCCAGAGCTTTTGCCCGAGGGGCATACAAAAATGCTGCAACAATAACCCCGGTTAGAAAAAGCCCCAGAAGTATCTTCCACCAATCATTTTTTAAATTCATATTTATCTCCTCTTCATATTTTTACTACCCATTTCATACTCCAAACAAAAATGAAGGTTCGAAGTTCATAAAACTTATCGTTTCCAGACAAACTCAAACACTAATAACGATGTCGTTATGATGATAATTGTAAACGATAGCAACACCTGTAAATCAGACCAGCTATCCATAAACGGTGCTCCCTCCATGGAGAGCCTGGTACTGTTAATGGCTGAAAACAATATCGGTAACGCAATGGGAAAAGCCAGCACTGCAAAAAGCGCACCTCTGGAACTGGCTATAGAGATAATCGCAGCGATTATCGTGGAGACTGAAGCTAAGCCCAGGCTTCCCAGTATTAATGAAGGGAAAAAAATTGATAGATTCTCCACCTGAGTGTTCATCATTGCAAAATATACCGGCACGATGATAATCTCCAATCCAAATAAAAGAATAACATTAAACAACCACTTTCCCAGCCAGATAGCGTTGGGCGGTAAAACCAACCGCAATGTATCCGCTGTTTGCTGTTCTTCCTCTCTGACAAAAATATGAGAAAGACCTGACATCGCTGAAAAAAACAGTATTACCCACAATAATGGTGCCAAAATATTGGTATCTAATTGAATGGGCCCAATTGAGAAACTAATTACTGCCAGAGTCGTCAGCGCAAACATGGCTATCGCATTAAGTGCGTATCGAGTTCTGAACTCCAGCTGAAAATCTTTTCGGAAAACAACTATGCTCTTATCAACCAAGTTCCACATGCTTCATCCCAAATTTTACCTCATCCGGCTCATTCGTGGCAATAATCAAAATATGCCGGGATGTTTGTTCTTTAATGATTTCGTATACAATCTTCGCACCTTTTTCATCAAGGTTTGCGGTTGGTTCATCCAGTATTAATATCCTGGGTTGATGATATAGTGCCGCCACATACTTGATTCGCTGAATCATCCCTGAAGAATAGGTTTTTAGCTCATCGTGTTCCCTTCCTCCAAGCCCCACCCTTTTGAGCAACATTTTCAAACGAGATTCATCCACTTTAGAATCCCGAGTACGAGCAAAGAAGGTCAGATTTTCCCACGCTGTTAAATCTTTATACAGTTGTAAATAGGGTGATACCAATCCCAGCTGATGATATTTAACCTCAGCCGGGAGTAATTTTCCGTCATTATAAAATTCGATGGTACCTGAGGTTGGGGTAAGCAATCCGGATATAATTTTGACCAGTGTGCTTTTTCCGGAGCCGTTCGGACCGGTAATCACCAGGGATTCGCCATCTTCCAGATGAAATGAGATATCTGAAAAAATCGTCCTTCGATTGAAATGTTTTGTTAAGCCTTTGGCTTCCACCACCATTAAATGCTCTCCCCGCACACGACCGAACTAAGCTTTATTCCACTATCATCTTCTCTAACAAAACTTGTCAGTTCTAAATAAGGCGACAAAATACATAATTTGAAAGGAAACTAAAACTTTAAAAAAATATTTTATCTTTAAATATCTCATTAATTGGAAACTTTGGGGTTAAAAATAGTTACGGGTCTAACCTTCTGGCTTGATGACCACACAACGTTTTCAGCGAGGAAAATTTTTCCCTTGATTTTTTATCATTGAATTTCTATAATACGAAAAATGATAACGAAACGATAAGTTGTGTATTGACCCACTGTTACCAACCGAAATAATTTTTCTCAATTAATCACAACAGTATTAATAGCTTAAATAGCTAATCAAGTTCTATCAATTAAGTTCAATAAACCGGAGGAGTTTCATCGTCTGATTGATACCATGTTGGCACCATTAAATCTGGGTCGTAATTAAACGAGGAGGTATTCGGCATGCATGGTAACCCTTTAAAAGAGTTTTTAGACGATGAACTCTACCGACTGTTGTGGGAAAAAGGTTTTTTGAACGAACGAGCTATTCGGGATTATTACATTCGAAAAAAATTTGAAGCGCTGAAATCCAGGAAAAAGCCTAAAGAAATTATTCAGAAGCTTCAGGAAGAATTTTCTTATCTATCCACGGAAACCATCCGTAAAATTGTATATACAAAATTCAACGATCCTCAGCCCTGGAATTATTAAAAGCAGAATCTTTCTGGACATCTTCTTTGATATGACCCGGTAAGGGTTAAAAAACGATATTAAATCTCCTGTGGTGGATGCTGGTTCAGGAACGAGGCAATACGGGCTGCAGCTCTCGAAGCTGCGCCCGGGGGGCCTAATTCTTTTTGAATGTCACTTAGACGTTCTTTCACAGAGTTATAATACGTTGGATTCTGAAAATATCGTTCCAATTCAAACAGAACCTTTTCAGCTGTCATCGCGCCCTGAATTAATTCCGGAACGACTTTCTCTCCTATCACAATATTTGCCAGGGCAATTGTGTCAATTTTAACCAGCCGTTTCCCGATCCAGTATGTTATCGGGGATACCGAATATAATACCACCATAGGTGTCTGCAGATAACCCATCTCTAGCGTAGCGGTGCCACTGCTTACCAATCCCACGTGAGAATATTTCATCAAAGCATGGACTTCATCACCAGAGATGAGCGGGACATCTGAATTCCCTGAGAGAAATTCCTGATATAAGGAAGTAGGGATGTGTGAGGCAGCGCCAATGGCGATAGTAATATCCTGTTTTTTTTGATACATCTCTACCGCTTGCAACATTACCGGCAAAATCTTTCTAATCTCCATCTCTCGAGACCCCGGAAACAACCCCACCAGGGGTTTTTCTATCGGAAGTTGATGTTTCCTGAAAAATGCTTCCTTACCAACGGTGATGTGTATCTGCTCAGTTAATGGATGCCCGACAAACTCAGCTTCAATTCCATGTTGAGCATAAAAGAGTTCTTCAAATTTGAAAATCACCAGAGGGAGATCCACATAACGGCGGATTTTTTCAACTCGTTTTTCCCCCCAGGCCCAGAGTTGTGGGCAAATATAGTAAATGACCGGTATTCCCAATTTTTTAGCATAAGGAGCTATTTTCAGATTAAATCCCGGATAATCTATCAGAATGACAGCATCTACCCCCTTACGCAGTTCTTCTTTTACATCTTTCATCACGCGACGAATAAATGGCAAATGCTTTACCACTTCCGTTATTCCCAGAAAAGCTAAGCGAGAATTATGATAGAGGAGTTCCATACCAGCGGCTTTTAATTTATCTCCCCCTATCCCTTTAAAGCGAGCTTCTGGATACAGTTTTCTTAACTCTTTTATCAGATCCGCTCCATGCCTATCACCGGATACCTCTCCGGCGATCAGAAAAAATACCGGGGAATCTTTTTCCATACTTAAACAAACTCCTGGGTATTAAAAAACGCCGGCTTATTCATCCGGCGTTCAATGGGATGTTAACAATTTTTTATCACTAAAAAGATATGGTCATCCGGTCGTCAAATATAAGAACCTCAGAACCAGCTATTCCATAATTTCCTTTTCTTTGTGCGACAAAATTTCATCAATCTCTTCAATATACTTGTCGGTTAATTTTTGAATCCTATCCTGAGCATCGTGACTGGAATCTTCAGAAATCTCATGAGCTTTTTCTAACTTCTTGATGTGTTCGTTAGCATCCCTTCTTACATTTCGAATGGCTACTCTGCCATCCTCACAATACTTCTTGACCAGCTTCAACAACTCCTGTCGACGCTCTTCGCTCAATTCCGGTATTGGCACGCGAACCACGTTCCCATCGTTGGAAGGATTTAAACCAAGTTCCGCCTGGAGGATAGCCTTCTCTACCTCTGCAATCATTCTTTTCTCCCAGGGCTGAACAACCAACAACCGGGGTTCAGGGGCTGTAATGGTCGCCACTTGATTCAAAGGGACTTTTGAACCATAATACTCTACCTTTACGGCATCCAGCAACGCGGGCGTGGCCCGACCGGTCCGGATTCTGGCCAGCTCATGTTGCACATGATTGACTGATTTTTTCATCCGTTCTTCGGCATCTTTAAAAATTTCTTCTAGTGTCATAATTAACTCCTAACCTTGGTTCCTATGAGTTCGCCCATAACAACGCGCTTTAAATTATCTTCAACTTCCATATTAAATACGATAATGGGTAATAAATTATCCATAGATAGGGTGATAGCCGTGGGGTCCATAATTCTTAGCCCATCTTTCACTACTTTTAAGTAGGTTAACTCATCATATTTGATAGCATCCGGATGTTTTTCCGGGTCAGCTGAATACACCCCATCGACTCGGGTTCCCTTGAGGATGACCTCCGCTTCAATTTCAATGGCACGCAAAACCGCTGCTGTGTCGGTAGTAAAATAAGGATTGCCGGTTCCCGCAGCAAAAATGACCACCCGACCTTTTTCCAGATGACGAACTGCCCGACGACGGATAAAAGGTTCAGCAATCTGCTCCATGGGAATGGCAGTTTGCACTCGTGTATATACTCCGATGTTCTCTAAAGCATTCTGAAGAGCCATGGAATTTATCACTGTTGCCAGCATTCCCATATAATCCGCTGAAACCCGATCCATTTCACGTGCGGCTTCGGAAATTCCACGAAAGATATTCCCACCCCCAACAACCAGCGCCACCTGCACACCAAGATCAACCACTTTCTTCACTTCGCTGGCATAACGACGCAACACTTCCAGATTAATACCCTGTTTTTGGGAGCCGGCCAGGGATTCACCACTTAGTTTTAATAAAATGCGCTTATATTTGGGCTGTTTATTCATTCAGGTATCCAGGAGGTTTAACCACTAATTTATTGCATGTAGAACGGAAATTCATGAAGATCATAATATAAACCAAAGGGGTGTCATAGTCAACAGCTACAGACACCCCTTATGAAAAATTGAATTATTCATCGCCAATTCGAAAACGTGCAAAACGACGGATGGTAATATTTTCACCCAGTTTGGCAATGATTTCAGTCATATAATCTTTCACCGTTTTCTCCGGATCACGTATATATGCCTGTTCCAATAACACATTTTCGGAATAAAATTTTTCCATTTTACCCATTGCAATTTTTTCAATTATATGATCCGGCTTTCCTGCCTCTTTTGCCTGTGCTTTGTAGATATTTAATTCTTTCTCTATTAGTTCTGAAGGAACTTCTTCACGAGTGATGGCAATGGGATTGGTAGCAGCAATTTGCATAGCAACATTGTGTACAAAGTTTTGAAAATCCTCTGTCTTTGCCACAAAATCGGTTTCACAATTCACCTCAACCAACACTCCCAATTTACCGCCGGCATGGATATAGGCTTCTACCAATCCATCTTTCACTTCGCGGGAAGCCTTCTTCTCTGCTTTGGCAATTCCTTTTTTTCGGAGAAATTCAACTGCTTTCTCCATATCTCCATCTGCTTCGGTGAGGGCTTTTTTACAATCCATCATCCCGGCACCGGTTTTTTCACGTAACTCTTTGACCATTGCAGCCGTGATTGTAGCCATAAGTTCAGTACTCCTTTCTATAACTTAATTTTCTATTCCAGATCCAAGAGGATTAGCTACTGGGAGCTTCCTCTTTTTCTGCTTTTTGTTCTTCCTCTTCTTGTTTAGCTTTCTGGGTCGCTTGTGCTTCCAGGATGGCATCCGTTAAAACACGTGTAATCAACCCAATCGACTTGGTAGAATCATCATTCCCCGGAATCGGATAATCCACCATCGTGGGATCACAATTTGTGTCCACGATAGCAAAGATGGGGATACCAAGTTTGATACCTTCTTTTACGGCGATTTCTTCTTTTACAATATCAACAACATAAAGCGCTCCGGGAAGTCGTTTCATTTCCTGAATCCCGATGAACACCTTTTTCATCTTTTCAATTTCCCGATGAATCTGGAGCCGCTCCTTCTTGGTCATCTTTTCCAGAGTGCCATCTGCCTCCATCTTCTCATATTGTTCCAGCTTGCGGATACTCTTTTTGATGGTCGCAAAATTGGTTAAGGTGCCCCCCAACCAACGATCTGTCATGTAAGGCATGTTGCATCGAGTGGCTTCAGCGATGAGAATATCCTTTGCCTGTTTTTTTGTGCCAACAAACAACACTTCCTCACCCCGAGCCACAACCTCTTTAATTTTCTCCGTGGCAACCTGTAAATGCTGAAGGGTTTTCTTTAAATCGATGATGTGAATATTATTGCGCTCCATAAAAATATAGGGAGCCATTTTAGGATTCCAACGGCGGGTTAGATGACCGAAATGAACACCTGCGCGTAACAAATCTTCTAATGTAACCTTCATAGATACTCCTTTACTCTTTGGGTTAATGTCCTCCGCTATCCTCTACTCTTTCGAGAATTCTGCAAAGCAGAACACCCCTCAAAAGATCAGATAGCGTGTGTGATTGGTTAACTTAATTCAACACCCGAACCGGTAAATTCAGGTGCGGCAACAATAAAAAACCCCACTCGGGGGTTATAACACTTTTTAGCGTTTGGAGAACTGGAATCGTTTCCGTGCTTTTGGACGACCATATTTTTTCCGTTCCACTTCCCGGGGATCCCTGGTAAGGAAACCAGCGGACTTTAAAGCGGGTCGTAATTCCGGATTCCAGGTTAACAGCGCTCGCGAGATACCCAGGCGTAATGCTTCTGCCTGACCGGAAAGCCCTCCGCCATTAATATTGGCGATAACATCAAACTTACCCACCGTTTCCGTGATCTCAAACGGCTGTTCGATAATCATTTTCAATGTTTCTCTTTTGAAATAATCCAGTACTTCACGTTTATTGACTGTTATTTTTCCGCTTCCGGGGACTAACCGCACCCGGGCAACAGAGGATTTTCTCCTTCCAATTGCAGAATATACTTCCATCGGGTATTACCTCATTCAAAAGTTATGGGTTCAGGTCTTTGGGCTTCGTGAGGGTGTTGATCACCCGCATAAACTTTTAATTTTTTAAACATTTTCCGACCCAGCGCGTTTTTGGGAAGCATCAAACGCACCGCATGTTCAATGACATATTCCGGTTTTCGTGAAATCATCCTACGAAAGGGAATAATTTTTTCTCCACCCGGATAACCAGAATGTCGGAAATATGTTTTTTGATCCATCTTATTTCCCGTAAGACGAACTTTTTCCGCATTGATGACCACTACAAAATCTCCAACATCCTGGTGGGGAGCATAATTGGGCTTATGTTTGCCCTGGAGAATGCGAGCAACGTTGCTTGCCAGACGCCCCAGGACCATATCCCTGGCATCCACCACATACCATTTTCTGGAAGCCATGATTTCAGCTGGCTTTGAATAATCGGTTCTCACTACTTGACTCCTCCTTACTTAACACCTGCCCTTAACAAAACAATGTCGGGCTATGGTTCATTATTTCTCTAATTTTTTCACTCGATGTAAACGAAGATACATCTGTTTTTTCAAAGTCGACAAATTTATAGGCATGCAAATTTTATGTCAAGCCATTTTTTTATTTTCGAAATCCAATTAAATCATAGGAAATATACAAATTTATAAAAGTATTGCAATCAATCTTAGAATTCATAATTTTTAAAACTTCATATAAATCTGTTGCAAAAAAAATTCATTTGTAGCAGTTTTGGGAATTCAAAATTTAAAGTAAATCATGGAATTATGTGACCTTAACTTCAGGAGGCTATCGTGAATATTGCCGTATGCATCAAACAAACCCCAGATACCGCCACAAAGGTAAAGATTGCAGAGGATGGGCGGTCTATCGTCCGTGATGGGATTACCTGGATTATCAACCCTTATGAT
>RFIL01000300.1 GCA_003695285.1 Calditrichota bacterium | reverse complement strand
CATTGCCTCTGTTGGTGGTACGTTGAACATCTTAACCGATGCAGCTGCCGCCGACCCCGGAATTATGTATAAACAAGAAGTGGGTTCCGGTAATTTCTTCAAGGAAACCTTCACCGCCAACACCGGTCTGTTAGGTAACGGTCTCGCTGCGACAATTGCTCTGGTTCGCAAAACCGGCCGCGGAGTGGTCGATCAAACCTGGACTGATGCCTGGGCATATTTCGGTGCCTTAAGCTGGACCGTCAATAAAAGCCACCGATTTGATTTGTTTGCCATTGGAGCCCCTCAAAAACATGGTCATCGCCTCTATACTCAAAGCATTAGCAGATTTGATAGAGATTATGCTCGAGAATTGTATGAACGGGATAGGCTCCCAGAAGATATTATTGCATCTCTGGATAATGCACCAAGCTACGGTCGTAATTACAACCCCAACTGGGGTCCCATCTTCAACTTCGATGCCAATGATCTGAAAGAATACTATAATGGCAGCACCCATGATTTCTCTAACCGTACTCCCTACATGGATGGTGAAGAAGTCTCCGGGGCCAGTGTGCTGATGGAACGTGAAAATTACTACCATAAACCCCAATTTAATCTGAACTGGTACTGGAATATTTCTAACAATCTGTTATTAACTAATGTTGCCTACGTGTCCATCGGTAAAGGTGGCGGTACCGGTCGATTGGGTTCCCGTTTTGGTTATTTCAGCGATGGTCCTTTCGCCGGACAAATCGATTGGCAAAGTGTCTACGACAACAACACCTCCACCCTGGCTCAGGATGCCGACCCGGATTTAGTGGCTCAGGGCCTGGTAGGTGCTAACGAGCGTAAAGCCAGCACTGCTATCCGTAATTCAGTCAATCAACACTTCTGGTATGGATTGTTGACCACCGCCGAATATCGTATGAACCGCAACACCAAGCTCACCCTTGGATTTGATGGTCGTTACTACAAAGGTGAACACTGGCGAGAAGTACGGAATCTGTTAGGTGGTGATTATATCCTGGATTTTGGCGACAAAAATCAAAGCTCTCCGGTAAAACGGCTGGGTGATAAAGTCGTCTATCACAATGATGGTTTTACTCGCTGGATTGGTGGTTTCTTCCAGGTAGAAAGCCGTCATGGTCCTTTGACCGGTTTTATTTCCGGGTCTGTTTCTCAGACAAGCTACAAACGTAAAGATTACTTCGTCGATAAAGACGCTTATAAAGAACCCGGTTCCAAAATTCTGCCTCCGGAATCTGATTGGTATAACTTTACCGGTGGAACCATTAAAATTGGTGCCAACTACAACATGTCTCCTGAATGGAACCTCTATGCCAATGTTGGCTACTTCTCCAAAGCACCCATTTTTGATGCTGTTTTTGATTTCTCTCATCAGTTATACGAACAAACCTTCAATGAAAAAGTGAAAGCTGTGGAAATTGGTTCTGGTTATCGTACCGGCAATTTCTACTCCAACATTAACTTCTACTACACTCGCTGGGAAGACCGTACCTGGTCTCGTAGTGTTACCACTCAAACCGGAACCCCCATCTACTTCTTGTTACAGGGGATTGATGCCCGTCATACCGGTGTGGAATTGGATTGGAACTATCGTCCCAGCCGCTGGATCGAGCTGCGATCTGCTCTCTCTGTCGGTGACTGGATCTGGTTAAACGATGTGAAAACCACCTATGCACCGGAAGATGATCCCACCAATCTTACGACTTTCAATGTTTATGCAAAAGGATTAAAGGTTGGTGATGCTGCTCAGAAATCGTTGGCACTTGCCTTAACCCTCTATCCGGTGAAAGACACTTATCTGAACGCGACCATGACCACTTTCGGCGACCACTTTGCCGATTTCGATCCCTCTCGCCGAACCAATCCCAACGATCGTTCTCAGGCCTGGCTGGTGCCCAACTATACTTTGATTGATTTGCATTTTGGTTACACCCTGCCCTTTAAACTGGCCGACCGCGTTAAATTAGAACTGTTCGGTCATGTCTTTAACCTGCTGGATGAAAAATACATCACCGATGCCGATGATGGTAGCGATCACACCGCGGCAACGGCTCGTGTGTTTATGGGTGTCCAGCGTCGCTTCAATGTTGGGCTGAATGTCAATCTGTAAACTCTTTTCATGCAGGAATAATGCAAAAGTCCTCCGGATATTCCGGAGGACTTTTTTTATATCCTAACGTCCAATAACCTCAATAGAATGGAGTAACGTTGTTATGAACCGCTTCTTCCTGACTTTGTTAAGCCTGTTTTTATTTTTCCACTCCTTTACCTTTTCAGATGCATTGGCTCAAACCGAACAGCCCTACGTAATTCTGGTATCTTTCGACGGCTTTCGTTGGGATTACGCCAACCGTGGATTAACTCCTCACCTGGATTGGATGGCTCAAAATGGAGTTTCTGCTTTATCCCTGGAGCCTTCTTTTCCCACCAAAACATTCCCCAATCATCTGTCTATCATTACCGGAATGTATCCCGAAAATCATGGGATACTCCTCAACCATTTTACGGATCCGTTTCGGGGAAAACGATATTCATTAAGTAATGAAATGCAGGTACAGGATAGCCGCTGGTACCTGGGGGAACCCTTTTGGGAAACTGCTGAACGCCAGGGAGTAACCTGCGCCAGTTATTTCTGGCCGGGGTCGGAAATGAATCTGGAGTATCGGCATCCAACCTATTTTGAACATTATGAACATAACCGCCCCTATCCGGATCGAGTTCAGGGTGTATTAAACTGGCTTCAATTGCCAGAAAAGCAAAGACCACATTTCATCACTCTCTATTTTGATGAAACCGATCGGAAAGGTCACGTTTATGGCCCAGACTCCCCTGAAACCAATAGGGCGATACAACTCAGCGATAGTCTGTTGGGAATTTTGATAGAGGGTCTGAAAAACATTCAGATGTTAGAAAAAACGAACATCATCGTCGTTTCGGATCATGGCATGACCGAGGTAGCTCCGGAAAAAATCATCAATATCAATGCCCTGCTACCGGATATTCACTTTGAATATATTGGTAGTGGTCCTATCATGATGCTTCGCCCTGATCCACAGGAAGTGAATGCAGTGTATCAAATATTGAAAGAGAAGGAGAATCATTACCGGGTATATCTGCGAAAGGATATGCCAAATTATTTTCATTATTCCCATCACCCATTTCTTGGGGATATCATCCTGGTGCCGGATCTGGGATGGGAGATTCTGACGGCTGCCGCCATCGAACGTCAGCAAGAACGCAATCGCCCCTTCCTGGGAGATCACGGCTTTGATAACCATCAAATGGATATGCACGGAATTTTCTATGCCGTGGGCCCGGCTTTTAAAAAGGGTTATCGAACCGGTACTCTTCACAACATCGATATCTATCCCTTGCTATGTAAAATCTTCAACATTTTTCCCCGACAAAATATTGATGGGGATCTGGAACGCATTGGATTTGTTTTGAAAGAGGCTCGTTAAGTTTTATATTTCTATTCTGAGAATGTAACAGGGCTATTAAAAAGTTAGAAACTCAAGGCAGGTCGTTGGTAAATCATGTCT
>RFIL01000299.1 GCA_003695285.1 Calditrichota bacterium | reverse complement strand
GTAGAACACATCGGGTCGGAGTTTATGCCGCCCTTAAACGAAGGGGATCTCCTCTATATGCCGACGACCGATCCGGGAATCAGCATAACAAAAGCAAAAGAGTTATTACAACAAACGGATAAGATTATCAAAAGCTTTCCAGAAGTGCATCATGTATTTGGTAAAATTGGGCGAGCGGAAACAGCAACCGACCCCGCTCCCCTGTCGATGATTGAAACCACGATCATGCTCAAACCCCAGAGCGAATGGCGGCCGGGAATGACCATTGAAAAACTGGTTCAGGAGTTGGATGCCGCTATCCAATTCCCCGGGCTTACCAATGCCTGGACCATGCCCATCAAAACCCGGATTGATATGTTATCCACGGGAATTAAAACCCCGGTCGGAATAAAGTTGATGGGACCGGACCTCCAGGTTCTCTCTGACCTGGGCCAACGCATTGCCGCGGTCGTTCAGAATGTCCCCGGTACCCTGAGCGTTTTTCCCGACAAAACTGTGGGTGGAAATTACCTGGATTATACCATTAAACGTGAAGAAGCCGCCCGATATGGTTTAACGGTCGGGGATGTACAGGATGTTATTATGTCTGCCGTGGGTGGGATGAATGTTACCCACACGGTCGAAGGGCTGGAACGTTATCCGGTGAATGTGCGATACAGTCGTGAATTAAGAGATAATATAACCGACCTTGGGAGGGTGTTGATACCTACTCCCACCGGAGCTCAGATACCGTTGAATTATGTGGCTGATATTAGCCTGCACAAAGGTCCCCCGGTGATAAAGAGTGAAAATGCTCGCAAAACCGCCTGGCTCTATGTGGATCTTAGGGGAATCGATGTGGGAACCTATGTGAAAAACGCCAAGAAAGTAGTGGAAGAACAAATCGACTTTCCTGAAGGGTATAGCATTGTATGGAGTGGCCAATATGAATATATGCAACGAGCCCAACAACGTTTGCGGGTGGTGGTTCCGGTGACCCTTCTTATTATCTTTTTGCTTTTGTACTTCAATTTCAAAAACATCCAGGAAAGCTTGATTGTGATGCTTTCCCTACCCTTCTCTCTGGTAGGGGGTATTTGGTTCCTGTATTTATTAGATTACAATTTTAGTGTCGCAGTTGGTGTTGGTTTTATCGCTCTGGCCGGGGTGGCAGCCGAAACCGGGGTGGTGATGCTGATTTATCTGGATCATGCCTATAAAGATCGTCTGATGAGAGGGAAAATGCGGAGCATGAAAGATCTCTATGAGGCGATTATAGAAGGGGCCGTGGAACGGGTCCGGCCCAAAATGATGACGGTTACTGCAATTATGGCGGGGCTTCTGCCCATTCTGTGGGGGCATGGAACCGGTTCTCAGGTGATGAAACGCATTGCCGCTCCCATGGTTGGGGGGATGATTACTTCAACGATTCTTACGTTGATTGTTATTCCGGCCATTTATGAACTCTGGAAGGGGCGAGAAGTAAAACGGCTCATGAAAGAGTTTGAGGAAAATTCTCGGGAACAGGAAGAATAAGGTGTTCTGTTCCAAAAAATATTCATCAGTGATTTGAAGGGGTGTGTCATGAAAGAAATTAAAGCGTATATACGCTGCCAGAAGGCAGAGGAAGTTATCGAAGCTCTGGAAGCTATCGGGGTGGATGATATCACCCTGATAGATGTGATGGGGGTTGGAGTTTTGGCCGATCCCAGGCAGGCCAAATATTCCATAAAATGTGTAGAAAAATATTCGGAAGTGGCAAAGGTCGAAGTGGTTTGTGCAGACGATCGCGTTCATGAAATTGTTGAAACTATTCGGGAAAAGGCTTATACCGGTTTAAAGGGGGACGGGATGATTTTCGTCTCTCCGGTTGAAATGGCGGTTAAAATCCGCACCGGTGCTATTGGTGAAGATGCGCTTTAGTCCCGAAAAAAGGAAGAAGTTTCTGATGAATCCTGAAGAGTAAAAAATGAAGACAACCTATGTTAAAATTCACCCGCTGGCTTTAGGAGCAGCTTTGGGGGTGATGGAAGGTCTGGCAATTTTTTGCGCCACTGTTCTGTTGGTTTTACAAGGAGAAACGGGAACGGCTTTTCTGGGAAAGTTGTTCCCGTTCTACTCCATCAGTTGGCCCGGGGCCATTATTGGATTGCTGGAAGGCTTTTTGGATGGATTTATTGGTGGCCTTATCCTCGCCTGGGTTTATAATTGGATCGCATCACGCAGCAAAAAAGGTGAATGAATATCGATCGGGTAATGATATAAGAGATTCGTTCATCATATCAACCCGTTAGGAAGTTGGGCTTTTTTCTCACTTCTGTTCCAGTCCAGCCTTAAAAAATTTATATTTATTATAAATCGGTGGTTTTTTTTCTATATTTGACGGGGCTCACAGCTTTTGCCCTGAAAATATCGTTTAATCAATCCGAGGATTTTACAGTCTCCACCCACAAAGAACTGCAGAATCATTCTCGTCGTATGGGGTCTTCCATATCGGGAGAAGTATGTACGAGAGGATTTTATCCATACCATTTTGCAGTCAATTCATGAAGTGGTTAAAACAAGGAGGAGCCTGCTGAGAGAAGAAAAGAAATAGCCTCACAAAGTTTTTGGAGTTGAGGAGGATAAGTAAGGAGGAAGTTTAATTCATTTAAGTTCATTTTATTGGAGGTAGTAGTAATGAATAGCAGTAAGTTTTTTTTATTGATAGTCGTATCAATTTTTGCCAGTTTTAGTTTACTGGCACAATTCAAAGCTGAGAATATAGGTGGTGGAGCAGGATATGGACGTACCTTTAGCGTGACCGACCTTGATGGCGACAATGCAGGCGGTTCCTACTTTCGTGCTTTTTTAAGACATAGTTTCTCGGATCATTTTGAAGGAGAAATTGGTGCCGGGATCGCCGCTGAACTGGAAGGGGAAACTTATCAGACCACCACACACCCCCTGGATGTGCGGTTACTGTACCGTCCCTTTATTAAAGAACATTGGAGCCCCTATCTCTATGCCGGAGTTGGCGCCCTGTGGTATAAGATCGATCAATTACCCGGCAATGCTTCTCAAAACATTGAAAGCGAAGCCTGGAGCGGTGTTATACCGTTTGGATTGGGATTACAGTTTAAGGTGGGAGATAACACCTCTCTGGAAATTAGTGGTGGTTATCACTATGCTTTTAATGATGAACTGGATGCTGTTCTGGCTGATGCCAATGATGGTTTTTTAAATTTTAAAGCCGGATTAACCATGAGTGGTTTCGATTGGAATGCCGATCTGGATGGGGATGGATTGACCAACCGGGAAGAGAAAAAACTGGGCACGAATATGAAACTGGCTGACACCGATGGTGATGGGCTGGTCGATGGAGAAGAAGTAAAGACCTATCAAACCAATCCGTTGATAGCAGACAGTGATGGGGATCAGTTAAATGACAAGGAAGAAGTGCTGACCCACAAGACCAATCCCAATCAACCCGATTCGGATAATGATGGGCTGACAGATTATCAGGAGGCGGTGACCTATTCCACCAATCCCCTGCGAGCAGATACAGACGAAGATGGATTAACCGACAAGGATGAGTTGATGACTTATAAATCCGATCCCTTAGCCCGGGATATGGATAATGACGGATTGAGCGATGGTGCTGAAGTTCTGGAAAATAAGACGGATTTTGCCAAAGCGGATACCGATGGCGATAACCTGAACGATGGTGATGAAGTGATGAAGTATGGCACCAACCCACTAATGGCTGATAGTGATCAGGGTACTGTGAATGATGGAGAAGAAGTGGCACGGGGGACAAATCCTTTGTCGAAGGATGATGATGTGGTGCTGGAAGTCAAAGAAGTGGGATCGAAGATTGTACTGGATGGCATTTCTTTTGAAACCGGTAAAGCTGAAATCACCCCGCAATCAGAAGAAGTTTTGAAGAAAGCTCTGGCGACCTTGAAGGCTTATCCGGAAATGGTTGTGGAAATTCGGGGTTATACGGATAATACCGGGAACCGGAATTTTAATTATACCCTGTCCCAGCGCAGGGCGGAAGCGGTAAAACAATATCTCATCCAGCATGGTGTTGAAGGCTCCCGTATTGTTGCAAAAGGATATGGCCCGGAAAATCCCATCGCAACCAATTCAACCCGTGAAGGTCGTGCGAAAAACCGCCGGATTGAATTTGTGCG
>RFIL01000298.1 GCA_003695285.1 Calditrichota bacterium | reverse complement strand
GTATGCCAGCCGTGCCCCACCACATATACGGGAACGGTGGGTTCTTCCGGCGAGGGAGGAAACAGGGAACTGCGCTGCCCGGTGCAGCCCCACCAGCAGACTGCCAGCACGGTTAGCAACAGAGGGATGAGCTTTTGGGTTTGAATGTTCATCAAATTGGGTGGTGATGCTTTACCGTAATATGGATGTGTTCAGAAAGATTTTAGATTCTAAGGAGATGAGTGGCCTGGCCGCCCCAATTACAAAATCTTAAAAGTTAATTCTCGCTACAAAAAGATTATCTTCAACGTTGTTTTCGAATTCAATTTTAGGATACAGTTTCAATGCTCGCTTAATACCCGTACCGATCCCCCGATAAGGCAACCCTAACGGTGGTTTCTGTTTGGTGGCAAAAGAAGCAATAATGGGATTGCGCTGATTGGAGACACCTCTTTTAATGTTTTCAATGGTCAGGTTGTTGGGGAGTATTCCGGGAGAGATGATTTCGATGCGGTCATCGAAAATGAACAACCGAATGGGAGCGTTGATAAAATAATCCCGATGAATCAGGGCATTTACCAACAATTCTTCGAATACCCCTTTATCAATTCTGGTTTCCCCCAGAGAATTTCGATGTTGTCCTTTCTGCTCTTTTTTCAAATTTCGTAAGATGAAAACCATTCCATCCCTGTACTGTTCGGCAAGTTTCCCGTCAATATCCTCGCTATCAATGTATTCATCGGCAGTGTCCTCTACTCCCACAAAATGAACGGCTTTGATATTGAACTGGGGTTTATACTTTTGAGGACGTTTACCAAACAGTAAAAGCCCGGCCACATTCAGGCGGCCCTCCTTTGCCAGATTTAGATTCGATAGCAGCGTCTTGAGATCGAGCGGTTCTTCTCTAAAACTATGATCAAATTCCTTCTGGTAGAACTGATCAAAATAATCTTCATCCAGATCATCCAGAGTACTTTCCTCCACCGGTACCTGATCGCCATGCAGAATATCCGATTCCTGGAATAAACGTCGTAATTCATCTTTTGAAGTAACTTTGCGTTTGTCGGCGCCGGATTTTACATAGATCGCGCCATCGCTGGCAAAATAGGGCTTATCCCTCCCTTCAGGAACGTGCACGACCAACACCAATTTGTCTTCAACCTTGATGTTTTCCGTTTCCGGATTAATCGGATTGCGAATTTCCGAAGCGGCATTGGAAATGAGCTGGTTTAACCGTCGGATATCTTGAGCGGTCAACCCGACAATTTCTCCCGAATCCTCTACCCCAATAATGAGCATGCCGCCTTTAGAGTTGGCAAAGGCGCAAATCTCCTGCGAAAGGGATTTGATATTGGTAACATTCCGTTTAAATTGATGGCGGCTGTCTTCGCCGCGTTCGATAATTTCCAGAAGTTCTATTGCTTCCATTGGCTATACTTTCGTTTACGTTGTTCAAATGCCTCTCGACCGCCTTCCATAATTTCAATGATAGCATCTTGAATATCCGGTCGGTCGATACTGCCTACTTGCAGGTGTATTTTGTTCTGTTCAAAACGGCAGGCAAAAACCTGTTCGCACTCCCCCAGTACCGGAATGTTGGGATTGTGGGTGGCAAAAATAAATTGTGTTTGATCTTTCAGTTCGTTCAATTCTCGAATCACATCTTCATAAATGGATTGATTGTCAATGTCGTCCTCCGGCTGGTCTATGATAATCAAATCATTCTCTCGCCGGGCCAATAAAAAAACTACCAACGCCGATGCGCGTTGTCCTAAAGAATGTTCGGCAATATCTTTACCCTTATATTTCAGGATATAGCGATTGGGCACTTGATAGGTTAGCAGGTCGCGTAGGTTCTCCATGAATGCTTCCCGAAATTTCAGGAATTGACTATCGCTTAAAATATCAGCTAACTTCGACTTCGATGTTTGGAGGTCATTATAGATTTCGATACAATCATTATAGTGGTTGACAATCGTCTCTAAATTTCTGGAAGTAACATGCGCCCCTTTGATTACAGAACTCAAGTAATCCAGAAAACTTTTTTTGTCGCCTTTATATTTCAGTTCAACGGTAATAGAAAGGCCTTTGGCATTTAGTTTATCAATTCCCTTTTGCAGTTTCTGGAATTCTTCATGCCAAAGCTTGTTTAAATCTTGCAAATGATCTTGCAAAGCGCGTTTTAGTTCCACTCGTTTTTTTTCCAGTTTTTCCACTTCTTGAAGTTTCGCTTCCACGATGGTAAGCTGTTTGTTGAATTTAACAAAATCATCCGGATTAATGTCCGGAATATTAATCTCCCGCTTAATTTTGGCAAATTCGTCTTGTAGCTTTTGTAGTCGTTCCTGAAGTGTCTTTAGTATCTGTTGTAAGGCCTCCAAATCATTGCCCAATTCCTCACCGATTGTACCCACTTGCTGGAGCTTAGCGGTTACTTTTTTCCAAATCTGTTGGATTTTGTCAATTAAGTCCTGGTTCTCACTGCTCTCATAGGCGGCGTATTCGGCGAATACCTCCTGGTTGTTATCTACTAATCGATCCAGTTCTGTTTTAAATTCCTGAACGGCTTCAATCATTTGCTCAATTTGCACTCGATCTTTGTTAAACTGCACCTGTCGATTCAACTTTTCATCAACTTTTTTTTCCTTAAAAATCCGCAATTTCTCTTGCAGAGCCGCTTTTTCTTCATTGAATTCTCTTTTACGTTCTGTTACATCTTCTAATTGTTTTAGCTGATCGAGCAGTTGCAGGATTTTTTTTCGTTTGTGTTGGATTTTTTCCCGGATATCTCCCACGTGTGCGCCAAAGAATTTTTCCATCAGAGATTGGCTGAACCCGGCGCTTCCCACCTCCGATAAATCCTTTTGACCGAAATAAAGTGTGCTCAGCAAATTTTCATCAATTGCAAAACTGGGGAGCCGGGTATTTCCTCGATAGATTACCGGTCGTTCCCCCAAAACCCGTTCTATTCGGTAAGCAACGCCATGCCGATCCCGCAGGTGCAGAACAATTTTTCCCCCGCTGCGAAGCGCATTTTCTACCAGTTTCTGTTTGTAATCTGTATCTCTTGCGCAGGGATCGAATTTAATATTCAAAGCATATCGAATGGCTTCCAGTATGGTCGATTTTCCACTCCCGCGAATACCGATGAGATTGTTCATGTTGGAGTTCAGAGGAAGCGTGATCCCTGCCAATGGCGCGTCGGCGGATGTTTCAAAAGAAACCGATTCGATGTAGGCATTTTGCGGGGAAGGCGGACTTGCTCCAACCATATTTCGTCGGGAATCCATCAGGGCGTATTTCACTGCATAAAAATTGAAATCGCCGATCTTGATAAAGCTTTTTAGCGGCTTGCCATTGCTCTGGCGGGTTTTACCAATGGTTTCCAGAGATTTGCAGTCGCAACCTTCCACAAATGCCGGAATATCCGGAGCATACCATTTTTTCAGGTTCTCTCCGTTCTTCCGCGTGGTGCATTTTTGAAAACCCAACACAAACTCTTTAAATAAAGGTTGGCGAATCAGTTCTTCTTGTCGTCCTTGCTTCAGTTCGTGGCAAAATCCATTATCCTGATCCACGTGCGCCATGATGACAAAACTGTCTCGCCCATGTTCACGATGCTCGTTCAATTTCTCCAGCGTCTGAATCAGATTCCATTGGGTTCGGGCATTGCGATTTTCCCGATCTTGCCGGGCCATGTGGGAAAACGCTTCATCTAAAAATCGGTTAATAAAATCATCGTGTCCGGAGACCCAGTTTTCCGGTTCAAAAACGATCAGGAGATGAATGCCGTTTCCTTCGCCTACGGATAATTCGACTCCGGGTAAAAGAAAGATTTCTGCTTTGTTCGCTTCTCGTTTCAGGGCTTTAAATTCTTCACGGTCGAATTTGTTATGGTTGGTGATTACCCCCACACGTATATCTTCTTCCCCTAATTTTTGTACAAAGCTTTTTTTAAATGACTGGTTCTCATCCCATCCTCGAAAGGCTTCTTTATCCACGCGGGTATGCAAATGAAAATCCGCCCGCAGCCAGCGACTACCGTGTTTGAAAAGCTCCATTTTCTTCTCTGCAACCAATTGTGTTTCCATCATTTTCAATTTACCCAAAAATCTCTGAATTACGAATTGTCAATTCCGAATTCGGGATCGTCCGTTTGGGATGCTTTTCCAGGCGGTAACTCCATAAGTTACTCAAACACCGGCTTCTTGCCCGCTCCGGCGGGGGATGCCTTCTGTTGTTCTCCTACCCCGTAAATATAAGCCATTTGTCCGCCCATCAGGCCGGTGCGGAGCAAAAAGATCAGCGCCGCCGCCCCTACCAGAAGATATACCCATCGCAGAGAG
>RFIL01000297.1 GCA_003695285.1 Calditrichota bacterium | reverse complement strand
CTGAAATTTCCTGAGAGGATGTACTATGAATAAAATAAAAAACCATAGCCGGATTGCGGAATTTGCCATAAAACGACCGGTAACCATTACAATGCTTTTATTGGCCCTGCTGGTCGTAGGGTTTATTTCCTACACACAGATTCCGGTGGAAATGATGCCAACCGGTTTTAATCCCCCTTTCCTGGGTGTGTACGTCCCTTACCGGAATGCCAATCCAAAAGAGATTGAACAGCAAATCGCCAAACCCATGGAAGAGCAAATCCGGACAATTCCGGGAATTTCTGAAGTGACAACCCGTTCCTTCAGCAGCGGTGCCTGGGTATGGGTGGAATTTCATTCAGGGGTTGACATGGATATTGCATATGACCAGGTTCGGGACCGGGTTGAACGCGCCCGCCTTGAAATGCCGGATGATGTGGACCGGATCATGATCAGAAAATTTGGCCCGGATAATTCATCCATTATGAATGTTGCCATATCCATCCCACCGGATATCGATGATCCATATTATATGGTGGAGCACTTTATCAAAACGCCTCTGGAAAGAATCGACGGCGTTGCCAGTGTCGATATTTATGGAGCTGATGAAAAAATTATTCAAATTCTGCTGGATGATCAAAAAATTAAAGCATATAATATCAATCTGTTTGAAACCATTCAAAAACTCAGAAATGATAATTTCAATATGTCTTCCGGATGGGTTATGGAAGGCGGAAAGAAATTTTATTTGCGATCGGTGAATAAATATAAATCCATTGAGGAAATTAGAAATATACCCATTCGTGGCACAGCACTGAAACTAAAAGACGTGGCTACAATCAAATTTGAGCCGCCTGAAAAAGTGTGGTATCAGCGGATTAATGGAGAGGATGCGCTGAAACTGGAAATTTCCAAAGAGAATATGGCCAATACGGTGGAAATTTCCCATAAAGTGCATCGCATGCTGGAGCAATTTCAGAAAGATCCGCGCTTTAAAGGGATGAAATTTAACATTTTGTTTGATCAGGGACATGAAATTGAGCAATCCATTGATAATCTGAAAAGTTCGGCCATCTGGGGTGCGTTGTTTGCTGTTCTCATTTTGTATTTCTTTCTACGCCGCTTAAGAATGACATTAATCGTTGCCATAGCCATTCCCATGTCCGTGATGATTTCACTGATTGCAATGTATTTTATAGGATGGACTTTAAATGTGATTACCATGATGGGATTGATGATCTCGGTTGGAATGGTGGTGGATAATTCAATTGTGGTGCTGGAAAATATTTACCGGCACCAGTCGGCCGGAATGAAAACCAGAAAGGCGGCTGTTTTCGGTACGGGAGAAGTCTCCCTGGCAGTAACCCTGGCTACCCTGACCTCGATTGTTGTTTTTGTTCCCATTCTTATCATGAAAGATGATGTGGGGTTTTTCCGGTTTTATCTGCAGCGGGTCGGTTTGCCGGTTATTTTTTCCCTGCTGGCTTCATTACTGGTGGCACTGGTGATGATTCCGCTGGCCACTTCCAAATTCCCCCTGAAAGGGAGGTTAAGAGAAAAAGGCATTATATTGAAAGGGTTGAATCTGTACAAAAAAATCCTTAACTGGAGTTTGCAGCATCGTGTTCAGGTGAGTTTGATTCTGATAGCCATGTTTGTTTCAACCCTTTTTATCGCCAAAAAAGTCCCCTCATCGGATAATATGGGTGGCAGAAGCTCCCGCATTTTTCTGATTTTTGATTTACCGCAGAATATCTCACTGGATGAAGTCAATGAATATTTCAGGGAAGTGGAGCGGGCAATTATGGAGCAAAGAGACAGGCTGGATATTTCCACTATGGATTTGAGATTCCGAAAAGATTTTGCCCGGATCGTGATTTATCAAAATGTACTGGATAATAAGTCCTGGTATGAACTTTTATGGGAAAAACTAACCGATATTTTTTCAGATCACCCGGAAAAAATCACCAATCGCGACAGGCTACTGGCAGAATTAAAAAAGCTGGTTCCCAAAAAGCCGGGAGTGAAGCTGAGAACCTCCTGGAGAGGGGGAGCATCGTCTGATGAAGGAACGGTTTCCGTCGTATTATATGGAGATGATACCGGTAAACTGACTGAATTGGCGGAAGAAGTTGAGCGCAGGCTGCAACTGTTACCCGGTGTAATCAGTACCGAAACATCACTGGAAACCGGTAACGACGAGATGCAAATTACTCTGGATCGGGATGCTCTCCGTCGGAGTGGATTAAGTCCGAATCAGGTGGCTTTTACCCTGATGTATGCGGTAAGAGGAATAGATGTGTCCAAATTTCAGGCCAACGATCGGGAAATTCAGATACGCATCCAGCTTGAAGAAGCGGACCGAAAAAATTTCATGCAGTTGAGGAATCTGACATTCAGTAACCGTGAAGGGAAAAATGTACCACTGGGAGCCCTGGCCAAATTTCAGGTGAACAAGGGATTCGGAGAAATTGTCAGAACCGATGGAAAAACCAACATTGAGGTCAAAGCTACCACGACGATGGAAAACATGAGAAAATTGTCCGCTGATATCGATCGGGTGATGCAGGGATTTACATTGCCGTATGGATACAGCTGGAGTAAAGGGAAAAGATTTTCCCGCTGGATGCAACAGAATCAAAATTTTGCAGGCGCTCTATTGATTTCTGTCATCTTTGTAACCATTCTGATGGGAATATTGTTTGAATCATTCATTTTGCCTCTTTCGGTGTTAATCAGCATCCCGTTATCCTTTTTCGGGGCTTTCCTGGCCCTCTATATTACCGGT
>RFIL01000296.1 GCA_003695285.1 Calditrichota bacterium | reverse complement strand
TGCCGGTACCATTACCACCGATGATGTGACCAAAAACATCAATATTCCTTACCTGGTCGTCTTTGACGGCAATGCCACTGTTACCGTCACTCTGACCGATAGTGGTAAGACCTTCACCCTGAATTTACTGACTGGCGAAATTCAATGGCCCTGAACCATAGCTAAGCATCGGAGCTATCTTTTTTTTCCTGCGAACCTTGCTCGGTAAGGAGATGGGTAAAGAGCGGTTCAAAACACATGCGTTCCGGCGTACATTCTGCTGCGCAGACCACATCATCATCCGGTCCGATGCTACGCAGAGTTTTCAAACAAAAACAGGGACTGTAGGGGTGAAATATTTTCATGTAGTGCTCATTCTTTAAATCCGGAACATAACTGGCTTTCGTCCTCATGTGTTTACAAAGGGGGAGTTCCGGATGATCAGGGTTCTTTAGATAGGTCATGATGCACCTCACCTGCTCTACAGTTGTTGTTGGATTTCAGTTAATGCCCGGCGTACCAGATTTCGGGTTAGATGGACCTTATATCCGTTCTGTGGTAAAGGATCACTGCCCTTAACCGATTGTTCTGCCACCGCCTGAATCGCCGGTTCGGTTAACTCCTTACCCTTTAGCAACGCCCCGGCTTCGGGAATTTTCCAGGGAATGGGTGCAACACCTCCCAGGACCAGAGAGGCGTCTGTAATCCGTTTCTTCCGGGTATGAAGCACCACGGCAACACTGACGACTGCAAAATCATGGGATTCCAATTCCTTGAATTTCAGATAAAGGGAATAGGTATTTTCCGGTTGCGGTGGCAATGTGATCCGGGTAATCATCTCGTTTTCATTTAACACATTTTCCTTCTTGAGATCTTTTGCCGGAAGTTGAAAGAATTGCTCCAGTGGTATTTCACGGGTTCCATTCGCACCGCTGATCGTTACCCGTGCACCATAGGCAATCAAAACCGGAGCCAGGTCGGAGGGGTGAACAATATAACAGGGGCCTCCCCCCATGATGGCATGATACTTATTCAGTCCTTCCACCGCGTAACATTTACGCCCACCTTTTTTCAAACAGCGATACTCCACTCCCCGAAAGTACCAGCACCGTGGCCGTTGGGCAAGATTTCCTCCCACGGTACCCATATTCCTGATTTGTGGGGTGGCGATACTGCGGGCTGCCTGCGAGAGCGCCGGATAGTTTTCCTGTATATAAGCATCTGCAGCAAGGTCGGCAATGGTAACCAGTGCCCCAATGGTCAACCCCTCGTTTCGCTCTATCGTATAGAGTTCCCGGACGTTTTTCAGATTCACCACCTGCCGGGGACGGAGCAAATGCTCCTTTAACCGATCCAGCAAATCCGTTCCTCCAGCTAACAACACCGTTTCTCCATCACTATGTGCCAGAACTTCGCTTACTTCCTCCAGAGAAGTGGGATTAAGGTATTCAAAATTATACATGTGAACTCCTTTATGCTTTCTGGTTTGCTAATGCCTGTAACACCTTATCCGGGGTCATGGGTAAGCTCTTGATTCTTACCCCGATGGCATTATAGACCGCATTGGCAATGGCTCCGGAGGTCGGTATGGTGGGAGGTTCCCCGATCCCGATGACCCCTCGTTCCGGTTCATCAAAAAGAATTACTTCAATTTCCGGGGTCTCCATGGTCCCGACGATCTTATAGGTTTCAAAGTTTGGATTCACCATCGCACCGGTCTGAGGATCAAATAATCGTTCTTCAAATAGCGCATAGCTGATTCCCTGAATGATTCCGCCATTGACCTGACTTTCAGTCGTCAGTCGATCCAGAATTAACCCACAATCTGCTACCGCGACTATTCGCAACACTCGGATTTTACCGGTATCTGTATCCACTTCAACCTCCGCAAACTGACATCCGGCAACTCCTGAGGATGACAACCCTTCACTCCATTCTCCATGAACTTCCAGAACGTCCGTTTCCAGCAATCCGCAGGCCTCTTTCCAGCTCAGACGCTGTTTAGCTTCCCCGCTGGCTATGACGTATCCATCAGAGAAGATAATGGCCTCCGGGGAAACGTTCCAGTGTTCAGCCAGTATCTTACCCAGTTCCTGCCTGGCTTTTTCCGCCGTGTTTTTTATAGCTGGAGCTACTGAAGGAGAGGTAGTACTCCCCCCTGAGGCTCCGGAACGCGGATAATTGGAATCCCCAATGTGAACTTTGATCTGTTTCAGTTCCAACCCCAATTCTTCTGCTGCCACGGCGGCAATATGGGTGCGGGTTCCGGTTCCCAGATCCTGGGTTCCGCAAAACACTTCTACGCTGCCATCGGAGTAAATTTTCATCGAGGCTTTTGTACCGCGACCACCGGGCCACCAGATGCTGGCACCCAACCCCATGCCTCGCTTAATGGGTCCCGGATCAGAAGCAGGGGTGACTTTCCGCCGATGCCATCCAAACCGTTCGGCGCCGATCATCCACTCCTTCTGGCGGGTGGGGTTGCTGTCATTCTTTAATCGAAACTGAAGAGGATCCATCCCCAATTTTTCCGCCATCTCATCCATCATTTGCTCCATTGCAAAAGAAGCTTGCGGGCATCCCGGTGCTCGAAAAGGACGGGCAGCACCGGCATTGGTATATACATCATGATGCTCATGTCTGACATTGGGGATGGAATAGACAATCGGTAAACGAACTCCGGCGCCGTTGCCAATTCCCGCTGTACCATAGGTTTTAGCAAAAAATGCGGTGATGGTCCCATCTCGTTTCGCCCCCATCTTGATTCTGGAGAGGCTATCCGGGCGATTTCCGGTGGTTAGAAATTCCAGTTGGCGATCCAGCATCAACCGTACCGGTGCATTGGCCTGTTTCGCCAGGCGGGCTGCAATCACCGTATAAATCCCCGGTTGAAGTTTAGAACCGAAACCGCCGCCCATGTGGTGACAGATGACCCGCACTTTATGGAGCGGCATGTCGAGCATTTTGGCGATCCCTTCCCGAACCCCATGAACAGCCTGGGTGGAATCATAAATAATTAATTCATCACCATCCCAGTAAACCATGCTACCATGAGATTCCAGTGGTGTTTGAATTTGCACCTGAGTGCGGAAGGTATCTTCGAGCACTACTTCTGCCTGAGCAAACCCCTGTTCAACATTCCCCTCTTCCCGAATACGGGGTTTGTTCACATTACTTCTCCTGGGAAATACCCGGGGTGCTTCATCCTTCATGGCTTCTTCCAGATAGAGGGTAAAGGGTAGTTTTTCATATTCTACCCTGAACAATCGAAGCGCTTCCCCCAGAATTTCCGGGGTGGTGGCCGCTACTGCCGCGATTTCTTCCCCCACATACCGTACCCTGCCGGTGGGATGCACATCCGTCAGCACTGCTTTAACCCCCGGCAACGACCAGACCATGCTATCATCAATCTTCACGATTTTTGCCGCGGGATAGCGCGAGCCCAGAATGGCGCCATATAACATCCCTTCTTTAAATTGATCGTAGGTATACCGCGCTCGACCGGTCACCTTTTCCGCTCCGTCAATGCGGGGATATTTTTTACCCAGGATTTTCATCTTTTCTAAGGGTTTCCATTTACTCATGGGCTACCCCCTTTCGCATCTTTGCCGCCGCTGCTTTTACGGCTTCAAATACTTTGGGATAGGTCCCACAGCGACACAAATTCCCGGCTAATCCCTGTTTAATTTCTTCCAGGGAGGGGTCAGGATTCTTTTTTAACAAAGCTGTGGCGGCCATGACAAAACCGGGAGTGCAAAACCCACACATTAAGGCATCCTTTTCCACAAACGCCTCCTGAACCGGCGTTAATTTTCCAGAGCCACTTAACCCTTCCACAGTTGTGATGGCTTTTCCCCGAACATCCACAGCCAGCATCATACAGGCGAGCATGGGTTTTTCATCAATCAACACCGTACAGGCGCCACACTGTCCCCGGTCGCAGACCTCTTTGGTGCCGGTTAAATGCAATTTGTCGCGGATGGCGGTCAGAAGGGTAGTGCGAGGCTCCACGGTTAATCGTTCCTTTTTACCGTTGATGAGTAATTCAATTTTTTGAGTCCCGTGAATTTTTTCCGCACCGGGTCCCAATAACTCAGCTTTTGACTCTGCAGGAATCAACCCGCCTCCGGTCAAAATGGCTGACCCGATGGCGCCACTCCCAAGTCCTTTCAAAAAATCCCGGCGGGTAATGCCTTTCACCTTGTTGTTTTTCTTCTCAGACATGGTCATTTCCCTGTAATTGAAGTTTTACATCGAATCAGTGACTGACAGGTAAGTCATTTCATCCCCCCTCTGCGGGATGGAAGAATGGACGCTTGAATAAATCTGTACGTTAACAGACCATTTTAATCAAACAAGCAACGAATGGAGAGTATTTTCTGCTAGAACACAACGATAACGGTAGTGAAAATGGTTGTTTCCATCAATTTGTTAGCGGATTCAATATAGAACGGATTCAGATAAAAGGCAATAAAATTCGGGGTGAGATTCTGCGTTCTATGAAGACAATAGATGCTTTTAACTATTCGCCCGTAGAGAATACAAAGAAAAAAATTAAAGCAATTATTTCAGATTCATAGAACTACCGATGATGAATATTGATGGTCCGGAAGAGAAAAACTTAAATCCTGCTTTTCCAGTAAACTCTGTCAAAAAGGACCCGAACAGTTGCAATTTAATTACCCAATTTAAGCCCTATCTACCATACCGGGGATTTTGACGTGAGTCGTCAGCTTTTATTCTCTTTTCTCTGTATTCTCTGTGGTTTTGCTGGATCGTTACAAATTAATATCTGAGGAGTTCCCTGATTTTATCCGGCAATCGATCCTTTGGAAAGTAGACATGTTGCTCCAGATAGGCACTGAAAGGCACCGGAGTATCCAGCGAAGCCAGCCGCATTACCGGGGCATCCAGGTGCTGAAAAGCATGTTCGGAAATAGTGGCGGCAATTTCGGCGCCGACCCCTGCGGTTAAATTAGCTTCATGCAACACTAACACCCGATTGGTTCTGGCAACAGAGTTCAGGACCGTTTCTTTATCCCAGGGTATCAAAGAACGCAAATCGACAACTTCAATTTCCAC
>RFIL01000295.1 GCA_003695285.1 Calditrichota bacterium | reverse complement strand
GGCAAAAATCGAATTGTTGTTATTCAGATATGGATTGTTATAGTACTCATAATTTTTAAGAAACCCAACGCTGGTCAAAAGATCTTGCTGGAACATACCAGCATTGATGGCTGCTATCAAATTTAAATTTTCTCCCCAATCCTCGATTGTTCGGGGTTTTTGATCCAGCTCTGATGCACAGATAAGTTTGAAATCATAGATTTGGGGGTTGATATTTAACACAGCTATTCGGGAATCGCCCACGGTAGATTTTACCGGTGCTTCAAATTCCCGGTACTTCAGACCTTCAGCAACCTTCAGCCACTGTCCTCCGGTGTTTCCCTCGCTACTCTCAAAGAAATAGGCCGACAGTCCTATAACCATCAAAAGAAAGAGGCGGGGAAAAAGACCTCTGTATACTTTTTCTGGATACTTTTCTTTACTCATCAAAATAAACCTATTTTGCTGTGTATTTTTTCTTTTGGTGGAAATTCTATCAGCCGGGATGTATTCCTCTTCCCACTCCGTCCTATGAAAAGATAATCTCTTCCGGTTTTAATTCCAAAATAAACTCATCGTTCCAACTATGAGAACTGTTTATAACCGGAATTTCCCTTGCAAAAAAACAATTATTCTCTTTAATTCCTAACTTAATTTCAGGTTCCATGGTTAATGCCAAACATCTGTTACATGATTCATAAACGACCGCTTAATCTGAATCTTCAATCTGAAAGGAGCTTTTCATGAAGTTAAAGATGTTATTTATTTTAGCATTGTTGTTGATAGGGATAGAAACCAGTTATGCTCAGAAAAAGCAATTAACGCTGGAGGATGTGGCTTTTCGATGGCGTACCGAATTGGCTCCGGAGCGTTTACAACAGCTACAGTGGATTGACAGGGAAGATGAATTTTTTTATATCGATGAAGTAGATTCAGTAGAAACCCTGTTTAAGGGTATTGCATTTAACGGAAAAGTCAATTCAATGTTAAACCTAACTCAGCTCAATTCATTGCTTGAGAAATTAGAAGGTAAACCTGTGAAGCATTTTCCAAAACTTCATTGGATTGACGATAATCGCTGTTGGTTCTGGGGCGGAGATAGCATGTATGTTCTGGATGTGAGAAAGAAATCTTTAAGCGTTTATACTCATTTTACAGGTCAACACAACAATGAAGATGTTGCCATCAGAACCCTGGCAGTGGCCTTCACACGGGAAAATAACCTTTTTATTCTTCAAAAAAACGGGAAAGAAGTTCAGGTTACCAGGGATACAATTCCTGGAATCGTCAATGGAGAATCAGTGCATCGAAATGAGTTTGGGATATATAAGGGGACATTCTGGTCACCGAAGAACAACTATCTCGCCTTTTATCGAAAAGATGAGCGGATGGTCACCGACTACCCTTATGTTGATTTTACCACTCGCCCCGCTACAGCAAAACCCGGAAAATATCCCATGGCTGGGATGAAAAATCATATTGCAAGTATCGGGGTATATCATCTCAAATCCGGTCGCACCGTTTGGCTTAATACCGGAGAACCGGCCGATCAATACCTGACCAATGTTACCTGGAGCCCGGATGAAAAATTTATCTATGTAGCGCAGATTAATCGGGATCAGAACCATATGAGATTGATAAAATATGATGTTCAGACGGGTGAACCTGCAAAACAGTTATTCGAAGAAAAGGAAGAACGCTATGTTGAACCCATGACAGGGCCATTTTTCATTGGAAATGATCCCGAACGTTTTCTATGGCTTTCCATGCGAGATGGCTGGAATCATATTTACCTGTATAAAGAGGATGGAACCCTGGTCAAACAACTCACAAAGGGTGATTGGGATGTTGTTAGCATCGATGGGGCTGATCCTTCCGGAAAATATGTATATTTTACTGCCGCTCGCCAATTACCGATTCAAAGAAATCTCTATCGTGTTAATTTGAAGAATAACCGGATTGAACGGCTGACTTCGGAAAATGGAACTCATCGATGTCAGATATCTTATTCGGGAAAATACTTTCTGGATGAATTTTCCAGTTTGAATACACCCGGCTGGACAAGGTTAGCATCCTCTGATGGTAAAACAATACGAAAATTACTTACTTCATCCAACCCATTGAAAGATTACCAGGTCGGCCAGCGGGAAATTTTGCCTTTGAAGGTCAATGAGCAGTTAACCCTTTATTCACGATTGATATATCCGTTTCATTTCGATAGCACCCGTACATACCCTCTGATTGTATATGTTTATGGTGGTCCCCATTCTCAGCAGGTGCGCGATACCTGGTTAGGTGGCTCCGGAAGTTGGAATCTCTGGTTACACTATCTGGCGAATCAGGGGTACATTATTTTTACCGTGGATAACCGGGGCACACGATTTCGAGGGAAAGCCTTCGAGCAGGAAACATTTCGAAGATTAGGTACGGTTGAGGTGATGGATCAAGTTGCGGCTTTAAAACAAATTTTGACCCGTCCTTATGTAGATAGCTCCCGGGTAGGGGTTATCGGGTGGAGTTATGGAGGGTTTATGGCCACCTCCTTGATGCTTCGTGCTCCGGAAATCTTTAAAGCGGGAATTGCCGGAGCTCCAGTGATTGACTGGAGATACTATGAGACCATTTATACTGAGAGATATATGGATACTCCGGAAACCAATCCGGAGGGGTATGAAGCAGCCAATACCAGAAAATATATTGATAATTTGCGAGGAAAATTGTTTCTGATTCATGGCACATCGGATAATATCGTCATGTGGCAACATACAATTCTATTTTTACAGTCAGCCATTAAAGCGGGTAAACAACCCGATTATTTTGTTTATCCGGGTCATCAACATGGGATTCGAGGAAAAGATCGCCTCCATCTCCTGACCCGGATGACAGAGTGGTTTCGAGAGAATCTCTGAACTCGGGAATCTTTATTTCTGAGGCTGAATCGGCTGGCGGATAATGGTTTTCAGGCGTTCAGGAACCGTTTTACGATAATCGGATAAATAGATCTCGTGATGTTTCCCCCGGAGCTGATATCCGTTTTCTTGAGCAAATCGGTGTAATCTCTGTACGGTCGGTCCTTCTTCTGAGAAGGGACCGACGTGCAGTAGTTGAACTGCAGTTCCTTCGTGAAAAGTTTCAAAACGAACTTTCTGAAGTCCCTGCAATTTTTTACTCTTTGCCACAATATCAAGTGCTTCAGTCATCATCTCCGAGGTGATAAAATCCGGTTGCATGATCATGATGGTCCATAACCAGCTGCTTTTATTTTCAAGATCAAAGTTCTCCGGGGTGTCTGACCACCAGAGCCCTTCCAGAGGCATTACTCCATAATCAATCCCCAGCCGTTTCTTTACAATTTTAAATTTCAGAGTATAGGAAATGGAAAACAAGGTCTCCACCCCATCCTGAAAATCAACGGATTGATTAGGGTCTCCTTTTCCGTCAATCATTAGAAATTGAAGTGCAGGGACATTTACCAGTTGAACTTTTTGGGCCGAAGCATGATAGAGGTCCCTGAATTTCTTTTTAAAATCTATCTTTTCCATAGAATCCTCCTCATTCAAATCCCAACTAAGTTAAGAGAAAAAAATAAAAAATTCAGCCGGAAGATTTTTAATCCCTCATTTTTTTGGAGGATATGCAGCTATCCAATACTATTGATTTTATTTCCACCCTCATGATGAGCGTGTTTAAGATGTTTTAATAACTGCTGAATAAATTCTTCTTTGGAAATGAGTGTTTCCCGGGGATTATAGCAACCGAGGGCAATGCTAACGGTTAACTGGTGGGATACATCACGAAATGGATTGGGAAATTTGGTTTGAAGAATGCTTTTGCGCAATTTTTCGGCTACGAATTTGGCCTGAATGACTCCCGTATGGGGAAGGAGAATTGCAAACTCATCTCCCCCAAAACGAGCAACAATGTCTGATTCTCTTACATTTTTGCTAAGAAGTTCAGCCAGGTGCATTAACACAGAATTTCCCAGAAGATACCCATATGTCTGATTAAAAAGACTGAAGTCATCGATATCCAGTAAAATTACCGACAGCAGATGTTCATATCGCAGGGCTCTTGAAATTTCTTTCGCCAGTGATTCCTGAAAATATGCATGGTTGTAAAGACCGGTCAAGGAATCCTTCAGGATCTCTGTGGAATCTGAAGGTGTTTTTTGAACCTCTTTCTCGATCAATTCCAATTTGCGGTATACTTCTATTAGCTCATCTAAAAGTTCTTCGTAAGGGATAATATCACGTTGGATAAGCGCTTTGTTCTCCTTTAATGCTTTAATCAACGAAAAACCGGAGGAATGGGGATATCCGGCAGCCTCAACAAATAGTTTGGTCTTGTCAAACAGGTTGCGGATAAAAGAGATGAAACTTTGAGTTGAGTGAGGGATAATTTCGTTATATACGTTCTCTAATTGCTGGAAAGAGATACCACTATCCACTTTTAACAAATAGTTCGTCAATCGATATACTAACCAGAGAAGATTCGTTTCGAGAAATTCAGACATTTTGGGGTGTGGTGATTTTGAAAAGATATCCAAATAACAGATTGGACGCCAGATATTCTCTGGAATCCCCCATCGTGTGTAAAGGGTAGCAATAAACTCGTCCCAGGGACATCCAAGAAATCTTTCTATGGTCTTGGGGTTGGAAGAGTTGGGTTGAGTGAGACGCTGAAGGTTATGATACACCTCTGGAACTGCCCGGGCTAATGCAATTAAGGGTAGTTCCAGGAAGAGGGATTGGAGAAATAATTCTTCAGCAGACAATTGTTTAATCTCCTTCCCTAATAGATATGCACCGACGGAGCGTAAACACCAGATTCGTTTCTGTTGGTCATAATCAAAAGGATCAAATTTTCCCGAAGGAGAAAAAGCATGAAGCCAATTTAGAAAGATAATATTTCTGATGTTCTTAATCCCCAGGATTTGTACTGAGTCTCTTAAATTGACTTTGTTTCTTGAGGGGATGAAAAAACCACAGCTGGCGAGGGAACTCAATTGCTGTTTGTGTTCCTTGATCAGGTTTTCTAAAACATTTTGTGGACGATTTTGATTGGTGGAAAGATACATCAAATTTGTAAATAATTCAGGGAATTGTGGGAAGCGAGGAGAGTTGAGAATAATTTCAATAATTCGTTCTTTACGCATTGCATTTCGTAAATTATTAATCAAGGGAGAATAATCGACTTCCAGGCATGCTTACATGAGTAGCAAACTTGTTTTATGAGGAGGGCCGGTTTAGCGAAAAGAAGAAATTACGATTCGTAATTGTTAATTTAACAACACACTTCACAAGTGTAATTGAGTGCTGATTCCCGCCATAATCCCAAAATCTCCATCGATTGAAGTCAACCCTTTCAAAGCTAATAATTCAAAGGAAAATATGAAGGGTGACCATTGTATACCCATTTTGGCATATGAGCGATCTTCCGTACCAACGAAAGGTATTCTCATTGAAGAATGTCTTCCCTTTACTTCTCCCAGCAGAAAGAATCTGGGATGTGCTTTCCAGATAACTAATGCGCCATATAAAAAAACATCATTCTGGGTATTGGTTTTTAATGGGGGGGTTAATATTCCGATTCCGGCATTCAGGGCAAGAAGGAAGTTCTTTATGTGTTTTGAAGTGACAAAAGTCATCTGGATATCAGTAGAATTATTTCCTAACCCCTTCAACTGATTGGTGTTTGGTAGTCTGGTGCTGATATTTATCCCCATGGAGGGAACTAATCTCTTTTCCATTATAAATGCTGCCAAAGTGGAAATGGTAAAATCATCGACATCTGTTATTGAAGTTGGTGAATCATGATTAGTATTTTCCATAAGTGGTATTAACGTTTGCCGCACTGCTCCCTGAACCTTAATGGAAACATGTCGTGAAAAATAGTACTCAACTCGAATAATCCCATATCGTGTTCGCGTCCCCTTTTTATTTATAAGTGTAGAAACCCAATTCTTCTGGGAATCTAATCCTCCGTACAAGATGATCGTGCCTCGCGGTAAAGACTGGAAGTATGCGTTGTCCAAACTCAGGGTTCTTGATGGAAAATGTATTCTGTTGGTGTCGTTATCCGATTGAGCAATTCCATTTTTTCCAATTAAAAGCACTAAAAAAACAATGATGAGACTGATACATCGGACCATAAACTTCCCTCTCCTTATCTATCAAAAAATCGATGATGTGATAAATGTAATCCTTTTTCATCGTAATGAATGTTAATTTTGCAACAAAAGAGAAATTATGCAGAAGATAAGTGTAATCAGGAGAATTCACCAATGAAAAATTATTCGGTATTAAGTGC
>RFIL01000294.1 GCA_003695285.1 Calditrichota bacterium | reverse complement strand
GCAAAAGTGGTGATTTCCGGGCGTGACGAAACGCGGGCGAATCAGGTTCGGGATGAAATTGTGAACAGTGGGGGTGAAGCTCTTGCGGTAGTGGCGGATGTTTCCCGAATGGAGGATGCCCAGCGTCTGATTGAGAAAACTCTGGAGGCCTACGGTCAGGTGGATATTTTGGTAAACAATGCCGGTATTACCCGGGATAATCTGGTAATGCGGATGTCCGAAGCAGATTGGGATATGGTTCTGGCAGTCAATCTGAAGGGAGCTTTTAATTGTATTAAGGCTGTCACCCGTCAGATGATGAAACAACGGCAGGGTCGAATTATCAACATAACCTCGGTTGTTGGACAAATGGGGAATGCGGGTCAGGCGAATTATGCCGCCTCCAAAGCCGGGATCATTGGGTTGACCCGCTCCGTTGCTCGAGAATTGGCTTCACGCAACATCACCTGCAATGCCATTGCCCCGGGATTTATCGAAACCGACATGACGGCCGCACTGGGAGAAAAGGTAGCAGAAGAACTCAAATCTCAGATTCCACTGGGGCGACTGGGAAGTCCGGAGGAAGTGGCCAAAGTCGTCTCCTTCCTGGCCAGTGAGGACGCTGCTTATATCACCGGGCAGGTGATTAATGTGGATGGCGGAATGGTCATGAGCTAATCTGCAATTCGGAAACGCTATACGGAACAGAAAAAAAATCCGTATTTGTATTTTTCATTTTTCATTATAAAATTGAGTGTTATTTTATCATATTTCCGGTTTGTCAGGAAATTTTGATTTTGAGAGGAAATATTTTGGTCAAAAACGCTTATTTATTTAAAACTAAATCGCAGGAGGCATTATGTCTTTAGAAGAAAGAGTAAAAGAAATTATTGTAGAAAAATTGGGGGTAGCCCCGGAAAAGGTAACGGCAGATGCCCATTTTATTGAGGATTTAGGGGCAGATTCTCTGGATACCGTGGAACTGGTGATGGCATTCGAAGATGAATTTAATGTTGAGATTCCCGATGAAGATGCTCAGCAAATCTCTACCGTGAAAAGTGCAGTAGAGTATTTAAGTTCTAAGATCAAGGACGCGGAATAAGTAGTCTCTTCTGATTGCCACTTAACCGGGTTTAGCAGATATGAATGAATGGATATGCGGTCCTTAATTGGTCTCAATTAGGGCCCATATCCTTTTGTTTTGTTAATTCTTACTTTTTCTTTGATTGACCGAAAACGGAGTTCGGGAAGTTGTGGTGTCAATTATCCCCGGTGTTCACTACTTGTTGTTTGGGAAGTTCAGGAAGCATGGGAAACTCCACCGCAAACAATGTGTATTGAAAACCAGATCCGTAGATGCCATGTGCAATATCGTGTCAATTCGGGTAAAGTAGGATGAAATTTGGAAAGGTAAAGCTATGGGAAGAAGAGTAGTTATAACCGGAATGGGTGCTATAACTGCCATTGGAAATACAGCTAAAGATTTCTGGACAGCCCTTCTGGAGGGGAAGAATGGGGTTAATACCATCACCCGTTTTGATCCCTCGCCCTTCAGCACGCGTTTTGCCGCAGAGGTAAAAAATTTTGACCCGAGTAACTTAATCGATGTGCGGGAACAAAATCGCATGGACCGCTACACACAGTTTGCGATTGTCGCAGCTAACGAAGCTTTAACGGATTCAGGCTTAGACCTTGAAAAGGAAGATTTGGACCGGATTGGGGTATTGGTCGGCTCGGGTATTGGAGGGATTGAATCCTTTGAAACGGAGCATCAAAAGTTTTTGGAACGGGGTCCCCGAAGAATCAGCCCTTATTTTGTGCCCCAGATGATTTCTGATATTGCCGCAGGACATATATCCATTCGCTGGGGGCTTAAAGGCCCTAACTATTCAGTCGTCTCTGCCTGTGCGACGGCAAATCATGCCATTGGTGATGCCATGCGTTTAATCAAATATGGTGATGCGGATGTCATGATCACCGGCGGTTCCGAGGCAGCGATTACTCCCATGGGATTGGGAGGCTTTTGTTCCATGAAAGCGCTTTCGACCCGCAATGACGATCCCACTCACGCTTCTCGCCCTTTTGATAAGGAGAGAGATGGATTTGTGATGGGGGAAGGCGCTGGAATTGTGGTTTTGGAAGAGCTGGAACATGCCAAAAAGCGAGGGGCTAAAATTTATGGTGAGATACGAGGGATTGGATTCACCGCAGATGCTTATCACATCACAGCGCCGGTACCGGGTGGAGAAGGAGCGGTTCGAGCTATGCGATTGTGCTTAAAAGATAGTGGTTTAAATCCGGAGGATGTGGATTACATCAACGCTCATGGAACATCAACTCCTTATAACGATGCCAGTGAAACGGCGGCTATCAAAACCCTTTTCGGGGATCATGCCTATCGTTTGAATGTCAGCTCAACCAAATCTATGGTAGGTCACTTGTTAGGTGCTGCTGGTGCGGTGGAATTAATCGCCTCTGTTCTGGCCGTTAAAAATAATATCGTTCCCCCCACCATCAATTATGAAGTTCCGGATCCGGAATGTGATTTAAACTATACACCCAATAAACCCCAGGAACGAACGGTAAATGCCGCCATCTCCAATACCTTTGGTTTTGGAGGGCATAATGCCTGCATACTGGTAAGTAAATTCGAATAGAATTAGCAGGGAAGTAGAATTTGGATATTTTTAAGAAAATATCTTCTAAATTATTTCCTGAACGGAGTGAGACTTCATCTGAAATTTTGCGGGCTTCCGCAGCAGAGTTGAACGACGAAGAAGCCCGCGTGGTGGAAACATTCCAGCAAAAGTTTCACATTCATTTTCATGACCCCCGACTATTAGCCACCGCTCTTAAACATCGTTCCTACCTCAATTTGACCAATGAACCCCGGACACAATCCAACGAACGTTTGGAGTTCCTGGGGGATGCGGTGTTGGATTTGGTGGTAACCCACTACTTGTATGAAAAATTTCCCAATAAAACGGAAGGGTATCTTTCCAAAGTAAAGTCTATTCTGGTGAGCAAACCGGTCATGGGAGATATTGCTGCAGAACTTTCTCTGGGACAATTAATGTTGATGAATCGGGGAGAGGAAAAAACCGGTGGGCGAAAAAGACAATCCATTCTGGCTGATGCGTTCGAGGCTATCATTGGCGCCATATATCTGGATAACGGATACGATTCAGCAAAAAAATTTATTAATGATTATCTCTTAAAGGATATCAAGAAAATTCTTCGGAAGGGATTATATAAAAATTACAAGAGCATTTTGCTGGAATATGCTCAGGGTACTACCAGGGGGGTACCGGTCTATCGAATTATTGAGGAGAGTGGGCCGGATCATGCTAAGGAGTTTGTGATCGGGGTGTGGATTGGGAATGAAAAGTTGGGTGAGGGAAAAGGAAGAAGCAAAAAAATTGCCGAACAGGAAGCTGCCAAACAGGCAATTCAAAAATTAGGTATTTCCGAGGATTAACATCCGGAAGGTCTAAAAATTATAATTTAACTCCACATAAAAAAATTCCTGCAAATCTTGGATATAGTTCCCCTGATAATATTTCCCCTGTCGAAAGCTGGGATTTCCGGGTACGATGGGCTCATTGTTGGTGTCTCGAGAGTGAAAGAAGGTTCTGGGGTATTGTCGGTCACGAGTATATTTGAGTCGCATGGTGATGTGATTGCTGATACGAGAATAGAGAGAAATCCAGTATCGCATGGCTCCCTGGTCACTATTGACCACAAAAAATTGAGTATCCTCAAAAGTCCAGAAAAAGCCTTTATAAAATCCCAAAAAGCCCCGCACTTTTAGCCATTCGTTAAAATTATGGGTATAAAACCCACCCAATGCTTCTCCGGGAGCAGCAACATTACCAGCCAGATTGGTGTTGTCATAAGCAATACCCGGCTGGATGGGATAATAGAGTCGAGGACGGGGACGAAAAGTGGTAACGGAATTCATATAGAGTAACCCCAGTTCATTGAATCGAGAGAGTCGGGCGCGTAACATTCCACGGAATTCCAGGTTTTCAAAAAATTCGGTGGTCACTTCATTCAACTTTTCTCGTGCCTGATACTTCTGACGTAATGAGATACGTAAGGGAAAAATAGGACGATACTCGAGGGTTCCTCTTAGCCGATATTGAGTCACATCATCTGAGTTTCGTCTCCAATTATCATATTCCAGCGATGCCACCAGTTTTCGATTCAGCTGATATCGGGTGTTGAAATAAAACCCTCTCTCCGGCTGGGGTTGAGGATTGTTGGTAAATAATTGGCCGTAATAGGGCGATTGAAGGTAAAAATAATCTTCGTAAATGGTTCGCTTAAAGCGCCGGTAATTGGAGAAGGACCGTTGATAGGGATTGTCAAATCCCAGTTGATAATTACGGTACAGCCCCATTAAATAAAAGTTGTCATATTGTACATAAACACTTCCCACAAATGCCCAGGGATTTCCATTTTTCATACCACCGAGTGAAAAACCTTCCCCCTTATCCAATTCCGCATATTCCGCCTGAAACCAGACATTCTGATAAACGGAACTGAAGTCAAGACCATATACTCTACGAAAGGATTTGGCATCTTTCCAGAAAGGGCTTTTCCCATCGGATATCGGTCCGCCATAACTGTTGAATATTTCATTGTCAGGCAGAGTGAGCTGACCCAGATTATCACCGGCAACGATTTCACTGACTTCAGGGCGGATAGGTCTGTTATAAGCACTCTCGTAATAGGTCAACCCGATTTGAGTGGTGGGAAACAGATCGTATACTGTCCGAAACCCCAGTAGCAATTCCTTCACTGAATTTCGCCAACTCAAATTATTACCACTTCGCAGTTGGTCGTCCGGGGCAAACCGAAAGCGTTGATCCAGAACAATGAACTGATTGAAGGGGTGGACTTCCTTTCCGTTAAAGAGTATTGGGGTCGTATTCAGGATGGCATCCCGATTGGCAAATGAACCGAACAGAAAAAGATGCGCTTTTTTATAAGCAAATTCTGCTGCAACACCACTTAATTTAAATTCCCGGGTTCGGGAGTTATCTCCGGAAATTCCCAGAAATCTTTTACGAAATCCCAGCCCCGACTTTCGCGGGGTAAAAAAATCAGTGTTCTCCATTACCACCCCATGGGCAAAGGCCAGGGAGTAATTCCCGATATAGAGTTTCCGCAATTGGATTGGACCCAATTTTTGATTTTCCAGCCCGAGGTAAAATTTTCCTTTCGGTATTTTTAACGCTCCCAGTTCCTGATAGAAAAATGGTTCCTGCAGCGAATGCCAGTAAGAAAAGCCTAATTTTATATCCTTTCCCCAGCTACCGATAAAACGGGTGTATATATCAGGATAATTGTTCACTTCCTCTTGAGCCAGTTCGGCGGCCTCAATTATCTCTTGAGTGCTTGTTGAAGTGACATCTTCTTCCTCGGTGAGGAAGGGGGTATCGGTCATTCGAAAAAGGATGTGCCCATGAAATTCCCTGTGGGGAGTTCTTCTCTCAAAGGTGATAAAATTACGGGTATTACGGTAACCAAAATAGGAAAGATTGGGAGTGGTGCGGAGATCTCTCAAACTTACATAGTTGCCCACCAGATGACGAAAATTAACAATCGCCGCTGCATCCACCGGAGAGACCCCCTGAAGGTTGAGAAGTTCGTCGTAGCGGATATCGTTGATGTTTACCGGCTCCAGAGCCCGTTCAATCCAGGAGTCAATCAATGCTTGATTGGTGCCCTCCTGCCCTTCCCAGCGGTCCAGACGAAAATAGAGCTCTTCGATACGTTCTTCGCGTTCGCTCTTTTCCACAAACGGCTCGATTCGTACCAGCGGTTTGAGTGTTAGTAGAATATCCGGTGTGATGCCTTCGATTTCTCGTAATTGATAGACGCTGCTTAACGGCCCCCCATACTCAATTCGATCATAAATTTTTTCAGCTATCTCTTTGGGGATAGGTAAGCGGGCGATTTCCTCAAAGGTTGCATTGTTGAGATCCAGTTGATTTTCCTGAGAATAGGGAGTTGCCCTTTCCTGTGCCATCCCGAATAGACAAAAAAACAAGATAAACACTGTGGTCGATATAAATAAACTCTTCATAGATGATTAACCAATTTCAATTCCGGGAATCATTCTTGTTTAGTTGAGCTGACCGGATAGTTCTTCCGATCCATTGATTGACGTAACTTGAAAACCTTTCTAAAAAAAGGTTTTCATCAGAGAGAAAAAATAGCCCAATTATACCGGGCATTGTGGATATTTTTTGTCGACTTTTAACCTCTTTTGCTGCCCTCTGTTTTCTCAAATGTCATGGTGAATAGTTACCTAAAAATTATAGCGTACTTCGAATTGATGAGTTTCACCCAACTCACTGTGGGTACGCATTCCATAATCTACATTCAACTGGTTGATTTCAAAGCCAACACCAAATGTAAACCGATTGGGATTGGTGGTTCCTCCAAATCGAAGGAAAAGCATATTAAACACTTTGAATTCCGCTCCTCCCCAGATTTCGTTTTCTCCAATACCGATAAGCCGATTAAAGTCCAGGGTGGTTGTGACCCCATCATAAGGTTGATAAGCAACCCCGGCTACCACACGTTGCGGAAGTTCATGCTTTTCAAAGGCGCCAACAGAAGGGGCATTCAGATTCAGGAAATAGATTCCCACAAAGGTTCTGCCCCATACGGAAGCTTGCAGACCCACATCAATGCCGGGAGTTATACTGCTCCCAAGATTGACCCCTTC
>RFIL01000040.1 GCA_003695285.1 Calditrichota bacterium | reverse complement strand
GGTGGAGACTTCTCGTTCACTACCACCTAAAAATTCATCAAAGAATTTGAGGTCTGGCACTTCCAGTGATTCGGTTAATGTTTTCCGGGAAGGAACAAAACCCCCCAGTTTACTACGACGATCTTTCAGATATTGAATTTCGAGACTCTTTTCATCGGGTCGGTAAAAGGGTGCATCAGCCAGTTTATCGTCAGGAATTGGAATGTCAAATCGATCCCGGAAAAGTCGCATTTCTTCTTCGTTCAGTTTCTTTTGCTGATGGGTGATATTTTTCCCTTCACCCGCTTCACCCAGACCATATCCCTTGATGGTTCGTGCCAGGATAACGGTGGGGGCTCCTTGATGTTCCACCGCGGCTTTGTAGGCAGCATACACTTTCACCGGATCATGACCACCCAGGCGCATCTTCTTGAGCTGCTCATCGGAGAGGTGTTCCACCAATTTGAGGAGTTGAGGATATTTTCCGTAAAAATGTTCCCGCAGGTAGGCGCCGGATTCAACGATATATTTTTGAAACTCTCCATCAACAATTTCATCAGCTCGTTTGATGAAATAGCCTTCGGTATCCTGCTCGAAAATGGGGTCAAAATCTTCACCCCAGAGTACCTTGATCACATTCCAACCAGCTCCGCGAAATACAGTTTCCAGTTCCTGGACAATTTTCGAGTTGCCCCGAACCGGGCCATCCAGCCGTTGGAGATTACAGTTCACCACAAAAATCAGATTATCCAGCTTTTCCCGGGAAGCCAGCGCAATAGACCCCAGAGCTTCCGGTTCATCGGTTTCCCCATCTCCTAAAAATGCCCAGATCCGTTGATTGCTGGTATCCTTGATGCCTCTGTCCTGCAAGTAACGGGCAAAGCGCGCCTGATAAATGGCGGATATGGGGCCCAACCCCATGGAGACTGTGGGGAATTCCCAGAAATCGGGCATCAACCAGGGATGAGGGTAGGATGAGAGACCACCTTTAACCTCAACTTCCCGACGAAATGCTTCCAGTTGCTCCGTCGTCAGGCGACCCTCCAGATAGGCACGAGCATAAATTCCCGGAGAAGCATGCCCCTGGATAAAAATTAAATCACCATTAAAATTTTGCCCCTTACCCCGGAAGAAATGGTTAAACCCCACTTCATAAAGAGTGGCTGCAGAAGCGTAAGTAGAAATGTGGCCTCCGATACCGGGATATTTTTTGTTTGCCCGCACAACCATAGCCATGGCATTCCAGCGAATGATACTCTTTATCCGGCGTTCAATTTGTCTATCACCGGGATAAGGAGGTTGCTGTTCCCGCGGTATGGTGTTGATATAGGGGGTATTGGAATAAAAAGGAACCCGAACTCCTTTAAAATAGCTGTAACGCATCAACTCAGCGAGTAAAAAACGAACCCGCTCGGGTCCTTTATATTGCAGCACTTCTTCCAGTGCTTCACGCCATTCGGCGGTTTCCTGGGCATCCACGTCACCGTTGGTGCCGATGGTTTTATCTATATATGTTTCAAGTGTATCTGCCATTGAAAAAACTCCTTCATTTTATGATTTCTCAAAAGAAGTGTAAATATACATCTATCCTTTACGGATTCCAAACCTCGTAATTCAGGAAATTGTTATAAAAAGGACCGGGATTTTAATTTGCTTTCTTATCAAAATTAAGAAATGCATAGAGAAGAGCTATCGAAATCATCCGCTTCATTCTAATTTCCCATGCTCCTCTTACCAATTGCTCAAGCTTTTTTAAAGACCACTCGAAATGTTGAGCCTTTGCCCACTTGAGTTTCTTTCAAGTAGAGCTTCCCACCATGATAATTTTCTACAATCCGTTTGGCAAGACTCAATCCTAATCCCCACCCCCGCTTTTTGGTGCTGTATCCGGGTTTGAAAATGTTTTTTCGATGTTGGTTGCTGATCCCCTTTCCGGTGTCGCTCACCTCAATGAACACATGGTCTTCACCGGCTTCTCCACATCGCACAGTGACCACTCCGCCCTCCTCACCCAGAGCATCCAGCGCATTCTTGATCAGATTTTCCAACACCCAGGAAAACAAATCACGATTCAGACCCACGGTGAGTAATTTGTTACACAAATCAACCTTCAGCTGGATTCGACCATTTTTGCTGGGAATTCGTTTTTGAAAGTAGTTTGCGGTTTCTTGAATTAATTCTCCCACATTTTCCGGTTTAATATCCGGCAGAGAACCAATTTGAGAAAAACGATTGGTAATGGTTTGTAACCGCTGTAAATCTTTCTCCACTTCCGGAAGCACTTTATCCAGATGCTTGGGAGAGTCCTTTAAATATTCCAGCCATCCCATCAATGAAGAGAGGGGAGTACCCAACTGATGGGCGGTTTCTTTCGCCATTCCAACCCAGATTAACCGCTCCTCACTCTTCTTTATAGAACTAAATCCGGCATAGCCAATCAAGATAAACAACGCCACAACGATTATCTCAATCAATGGCAACCAGCGCAATTGACGGATGATTGCCGACTCACCATAATAATAGTATCCCAACACCTGCCCCTGATAAGATATGGGTATGGGAGGATTTTCTTTCTCAAACTTTTCCAACATATTCTTTAAAAGCCGGAGAGTATCCTCTGGAATGGGTGGAGAGATTGCCGGAATGTCGATGTTTTTCCATGCCAGCGGCTGTTTGTTCGCATCGGTATAAATGATGGGATAATCCGCTGTTTGAATCACGTTCTGAAAGAAAAAGCTCATATCTTCTACGTTTTCATTATTGATATTCTCCTCGAATATCTTAACTTTAAAATTTAAAAACTCTCTGGATTGTTGCTGAAGTTGGTTTACCAGGATTTGTGTGTAGTACAGAAAACCAAAAACAATCAGAATAGCTAATACAAATAAAAAACTTTTGAAATTCCCTTTAAAGCGATATACATTTTTAGACATTAAAAGTTACCCTGTTTGGAATACTGTTATTATTTCAGAAATTCCTTTGTTAAACTAAGTGTATGGTTAAGAGGTTCACAAACTATATCCATGGAATTTTAATAGGGTATTATCGTGAAATCAACAAGAAACCCTCATGGGGAATAATGAGTCTGCCCTGGCAATACCGACTCGTTTTTAAAGCTTTTCTGGGTGCTCTACCCTTATATATCTACTCTGGATGGCGGATAACTCAGGCTCTGGAACATCTAAATGTTCCTCTGGCAGAACATGCATCGCTACTGTTGGGGTTAGTCTACCTATTTTTGAACTTGCTTCCTATTGCTATTCTCTTCACCTTGCTTCGGGGAAAGTTAACCTCTTTCTATCTGCTACAACCCTATCCATCTAAAAAGGATGCTTTCCTTACCTACCCATTCTGGATCGGGGTTCTTATTCAAATAGAATTTACCCCCTATGCCATAATCCTGGATTTGCTCCAGGGGAAAAATCCATTCAATCTGGCCATCTTTCTCCAAATGCCTTTAAAGTATCACCATGAAATTCAACTGCTGCTATTTGCTGTCATCAGCTGCTATGTTCTGGTGAGGGTGTGGAAGGATACGAATCTGATACATAAAAAGCACTACCATTTACACATCCCGGGGTTACCTCCTGAGTTTGACAATTTCAAGCTATTCTTTTTCTCAGACATCCAGATAGATCGCTACACTGGTAAAAGACGATTTGAGAGCATGCAAAGGATATTCAAAAATGTCCGGGCACCCCTGGTATTGTTTGGAGGCGATTTGATCACTGACGGTGAATTTCACGTAGATAAAGCGCATCAGGTGGTCAATCAAATCCCTCAAGCACCTCTACGAATT
>RFIL01000293.1 GCA_003695285.1 Calditrichota bacterium | reverse complement strand
CCTCACCAAAGTGAGGCCTTCTGCTCCGGAGGAGGGACTCGAACCCCCATCCCGGCCTGCCGGGATAACAGCCACCCGCTTCTACTTCTCCCAATCAAACTCTCCGCGAATGATTTTCTCAATTAACTTCCGGTCTTTTTGCCGCTTTATCCACCGTTCCCACTTTAAGGCTTCCTCCCGGGTAACAAACCCCTTCGTAAACTCTAAACGCCAGGGCCTACCCCTCCTCGTATATCCTTTCGGAAAACTGTTATGATATCCCAATCTCACTTCAGGATCGTGTGAAACACCAGTGTAGTATTCATCCAGGGAGGCAGAGTAGATGATATAAAGATAATGCAAACTCATTGCTTATTCCCCCAAACAGCAAAGCCTCACCAAAGTGAGGCTTTCTGCTCCGGAGGAGGGACTCGAACCCCCATCCCGGCCTGCCGGGATAACAGCCACTCGCTCTACCAATGCCGCCTATTTACCAATGTGGTTTCCAATCTGACTCTCTAAGGCGGCACCTGTCTCCGAGCAGAAAACCCCAAACAGCAAAGCCTCACCAAAGTGAGGCTTTCTGCTCCGGAGGAGGGACTCGAACCCCCAACCTAGTGGTTAACAGCCACCCGCTCTACCATTGAGCTACTCCGGAAAAAAATTTTTTATCTCAAAGACCAAATACGCTTACTCAAGCGGGCAAAAATATAGGATTCATCTCGCCCGGAGTCAACAAAAATTTTGTTTTTTTAATTCAAAATAAACCCATTGTTGACCCGGATTTGCCCTTTGTTCGCTAAACCTGTTTAAACCCGGGCAGGGTTATTTTTTGCTTTTACTGCTTTTTTTGGCGGTACTCTTTTTGGCCCTGGGTTTAGGCAATTCTACCTTTGCCACCGAATTTTCCGAACCAAAAATATTGGGAACGGATGGGGCTTCATCATCATTCACCCAGTCATAGGTGTCAACCAGGTAGCGAAATTGGTATTCACCTTCCGGCAGTTCCAGAGAGACCTTCCAGACACCGCCTTTTCCTTTTTTCATAGGAGTGGCGTTGGCACTCCAGTTATTAAAATCCCCCACTAATGCCACACTTTTCGCTTCCGGTAAGGTAATTTGAAAAGTGGTTTTCTTTGTTCTTGGACTTACTTTAACCATCTTACTGACCTCCTGAAAAAGATTACTGTTTTGAAATTTTGAAGCGTCAATTATAATCAATCAGACATCAACACTCAACCAATTTATTTTTTAAATTCAATGCTTCGATATTGAAACTGAAAAGTTGTCTTCGTTCATTCAGCAATATTCCTCCACCATTTGCCGGATAAAACGGCTTACCTTTTCTTTACCAAAAATCTCGATGACCGCCGGCAATTCAGGTCCTGATACCATCCCGGTTAATGCCACTCGCATCGGTTTCCATAATGCAGGACCTTTAATTCCCGTCTCCTGTTGAACCGTCTTCATCAATTCCTTAAAATTATCCATTGAGAGGGTGTCAACCGTATCCAGTTTCTGAAGAAAATTTCGTAGAACCGTGCAGGTGGTCTCTTGTGTTAAAATTTCTACCGCTTCTTTTTCGACCACTTCCAGCGTTTCTTTATAAAAAATTGAAGCCGCATCATACACATCGATGCCCCGTTCGATTTTTTTATAAACTGCCAGAATGATTTTCCGTGTTTTTTCAGCATCGGAAACATCCGCACCGGCTTTTTCCAGAAATGGAGTGAGAAAAGAGACCAGTTCATCCTCAGACAATTGCCGGATATAGTGGCCATTCATCCAGTTTAATTTGTTAATATCAAATACAGCTCCGGCTTTATGCACTCGTTCCAGAGAAAATTGTTGCACCAATTCCTCCAGGGTGAAAAATTCCTCATCCGTGCCGGGATTCCAGCCAAGCAGGGCAACGAAATTCACCAATGCCTGAGGAAGATACCCTTTTTCCCGATAATCTTCTACCGACACATCCCCCTGTCTTTTACTCAGCTTACTTCTATCCGGATTTAAAAGAAGCGGGATATGGGCCATAACCGGAGGCTCCCATCCAAATGCTTTATATAACTGGAGATGTTTCGGCACACTCTGAAGCCATTCCTCACCCCGGATTACATGGGTGATTTCCATTAAATGATCATCCACCACATTCGCCAGATGGTAGGTAGGGAATCCATCAGACTTGATAAGTATCTGGTCATCAACCAGCTCATTTTGAAACCGCACAGTACCGCGTATCACATCCTCCACCACAGTTTCGCCTTCACGAGGCATTTTTAAACGAATCACATGAGGGATACCTTCATCCAGCTTTTTTTGAACTTCCTCAGTCGTCAGAGAACGGCAAGTTCCATCATACATGGGTTGTTCTCCCCGGCTGATCTGTCTTTCTCGCATGGCTTCCAGCTCCTCAGGCGTGCAAAAACAATAGTAGGCATCCCCGGATGCCAGAAGTTTCTCCGCATGTTCCCGGTAAATTCCCAATCGTTGAGATTGTACATAGGGCCCATAATCCCCACCAACATCGGGACCTTCATCATATGAGAGGCCAGCCCATTTCAGACTTTCGATAAGCTGTTCGGTTGCCCCCTCCACATAACGGGTTTGATCCGTATCCTCAATCCGCAACACAAAGCTCCCACCATGATGGCGGGCATAAAGGTAATTAAACAATGCCGTTCGCAATCCACCCACATGAAGATATCCGGTGGGGCTGGGCGCAAAACGGGTTCTGACTTGCTTACTCATTCTATTCTCCTTTTACACCTGTTGACGATTTTTTATTTCGTTTCAACCAGTAAGTAATTAATGCAATGACACCCGCTAACACCAATAAGCTGATGATGATTTTGTTATAGATATTAATGTAATGCTGAATCTCTTCCCAGCTTTCTCCGATAAAAGCCCCGGCGTAAATGATAACCCCATTCCAGAGAATGGCACTTAATGTTGCCAAAAGCGTCACCAGGAGGAAATTTAATTTCGCAATACCCGCTGAGATGGATATCACGGAACGTACACCGGAAAGAAAGCGATTCGCCGCAATTAATCCATAGCCGTACCGCTGGAACAGACTTTCAACCCGATCCAACTGTGACTTCTGGATCCATTTGATTTTTCCGGTTTCAAAAAAAGTTTTTTCCAGTTTATAAGCCAGCGCAAACAGTGCCATAAAACCGACGACACTCCCCAGGGTGGTACTGATTAACACACCGGCAAAGCTCAAATGGCCTCTACCCACAAAATAAGCACCGATTAGGGTAACCGTATCGCCAGGTACAGGGGGGAACAGATTCTCCACAATCGCACTGATGAATAAAAAGAAATAGGCCAGATTCGGATTTTCTCTGGCAAACAAAACAAATTGATTCAGTAAATCTTCCATTACAGTTTCCAGGGCTGAAGTTCAGATTAAAGGCGCAATTCAACAGACGAGCGAGAGTTTAGACAAGGATGTAGAAATTCCCGGAAGAGCAGCCTCCTCTCCCCTCTCAGCCTATTCAGCCCGATGATGGCCCTTTTTCAGAAGTCAGCAGCAGGTTATTTTTTCTTTTCGATTTTTGACCAGGTATCTTTCAAGGAAACGGTTCGATTAAACACCAGATGGTCAGGAGTGGAGTCTCTGTTATCCACCACAAAATACCCATGTCTTAAAAATTGGAAATGGTCACCGGGTTTGGCATTGGCCAGCGACGGTTCCACCCGACAATTTTTCAGAACTTTTAAAGAATCGGGATTTAGAAATTCTTTAAAGTCTTTCCCTTCGCGGGGATCATCCGGGTTTTCCCTGGTAAAGAGGTGGTCATACAATCGGACTTCTGCAGGTATTGAGTGTTCCGCGGAAACCCAGTGCAAGGTTCCTTTTACCTTTCTCCCGTCTTTGGACCATCCCCCCCGGGTTTCCGGGTCATACGTGCAGCGCAGTTCTACCACTTCTCCGGTTTTTTCATCTTTAACCACATCGACGCAGGTGATGTAATAGGCATGCATCAAGCGCACTTCTTTCCCCGGAGCCAACCGAAAGAACTTTTTAGGCGGGTCTTCCCGGAAATCATTCTTTTCAATATACAACACTTTTGAAAAGGGGATTTTCCGTGTTCCCATAGAGGGGTCTTCCGGATTGTTGACCGCCTCCAGTTCCTCTGTCTTATCATCCGGATAATTCTCGATAACCACTCGCAGGGGATCCATTACGACCATTGCCCGGGGAGCTCGTTTGTTAAGGTCTTCTCGTAAACAATGCTCCAGGAGTGCGATATCCACCATACTATCCGCTTTGGCAACTCCAATTCGCTCACAAAAATCACGGATAGATTCCGGGGTATATCCCCGACGTCGGAGTCCGGCCAGAGTGGGCATACGCGGGTCATCCCACCCACTGACATATCCGCCTTTCACCAGCTCTTGCAATTTTCGTTTGCTCATCACCGTGTAGGATAGATTCAATCGAGCAAATTCGATTTGACGGGGATGGTGAATGCCCAGTTGCTCGATAAACCAGTCATACAGAGGGCGATGATCTTCAAATTCCAGGGTGCAGATAGAATGGGTAATCCCCTCGATGGAGTCGGATTGTCCATGCGCCCAGTCATAAGTGGGATAGATGCACCATTTATCTCCGGTGCGGTGGTGAGTTGCATGGATAATCCGATACATGACCGGATCCCTCATGTTGATGTTGGGTGATGCCATATCAATTTTAGCGCGTAGTACCTTCTCCCCTTCCTTGAATTCCCCCTTTCGCATTCGCTCAAAAAGCTCCAGGTTTTCTTCCACGGAGCGATTCCGATAAGGACTTTCTTTTCCGGGTTCGGTAAGGGTTCCTCGATAGGCACGAATTTCTTCGGGACTTAAATCATCCACATAGGCTTTTCCATCTTTGATTAATTTGATCGCCCACACATACAGTTGATCAAAGTAATCAGAGGCATAATACAACCGATCGCCCCAGTCATATCCCAGCCATTTAATATCCCGTTTGATGGACTCCACATATTCCACTTCTTCTTTGACCGGGTTAGTGTCGTCAAAGCGAAGATTGCACAAACCACCATAATCCTCAGCTAAACCGAAATTCAGGCAAATGGATTTGGCATGACCGATGTGAAGATAACCATTGGGTTCCGGAGGGAAACGGGTATGCACCTTTTTATAACGACCGGTTTCCAAATCCTCATCTATGATGTTTCGAATGAAATTGGACGGCCCTTTGGTTTCATTTTCTTTGGGTTTATTTTTTTCTTCCGGGATAATTTTTTCATCTTTCATTTTCAACTTCTCCATAATACCGTTTTGGATTTGAGAACGTAAATTTTACGAAATTCTCCTTGCTGAAACAAGACTTGAAAAAGTTGGAGTTGCGTTTCAACTTTCTGCTCAAAAATGATAAAATACGGTAAGCCGCTTATTTGCTATCCCCCCCAAAAAAAACACCGGGGAGAAAGCTCACCGGTGTTTAAAGGTGTTAGATTTGGTATAATTTTATCACTAAATCAACCGGCTTTACCTCTCTCATTCTCCTGTTGAGTGTTCTGGGAGTTTTGTTTTCCACCCCAACCTAACACAGCACCCATCACAAATCCATAAATGGTGCTGATATAGGGATTGCTGGTTATAGGGCAGGTACCGGAATTACAACCAATAAAGTAATAATAACCGAATCCCAGTAACCCTCCAATAGCGCCGAACAATGCTACTCGGGTAAAAAATCGTTTCATCCTCAATGAACTCCTTCTGATTGTTTTTCTACCGGTAACCCCTTACTGTTCCAGGCACGCATCCCACCCATTACATTATACACATTGGTAAAACCCTGCTGCTGTAAGTAACGGAGGGCATACCCACTCCGATTTCCACTCCGGCAAATCAACAATACCTTTTTGTCTTTCAGGGAATTTAACTCCGGAGCCCATGTATTAATCTGCTGAACCGGTTTCAGCAAAGCTCCTTTTACGTGTCCCAGCGGACCGTTAAATTCCTGGGGGGTGCGAACATCTATCAATACCACATTGGTATCCGATTGCAATAACTCGTAAGCCTGTTCAACCGTCAGGTTGGGATTATCCGCCTGAGCTTTTTCCTGGGAATTTCCTTCACCACAACCAATCAGACCGAGGATGAGCAAAACGAAACTGATTCTGTTAAAAATACGACGCAGCATAAAAGACTCCTTTAATCTTCAATTATTACTTACCCGATTTACCTCTATTTTTACTTCTATTAGATAGTAAATAGATGAAGCGGGTGGGCAAAAGTTACAAAGTAAAAAAATAGTTAGCTGGTTTATAAGAATACCAAACCTTTTTTCATTAAAGACAACCTCACCATAACCCGGTTTTATCAGAAAACAGTGGGGAACCCATCAAGCTCAATCACTCCGTTGGGGACTATTCCAGTAAAACTGGGTAATACCCGTTGCTGTCACAATCCAGATGAAATCACCATCCAGCATGAGTTGATAACAGCGATTATCCAGCAGCCCATCTTCTTCCGTAAAAATCCGCCAGCCATGTTTTTCCCGATCAAATTTTAGAAGCCCCTCCGGGGTTGCCACCCAGACTGATGCGTCGTTGACAACAATATCTCTGAAGGGCCCTCTTATTTCCATTCCGATTTGAGGGAAACTGAGCCATTCCTGAGTCGTGAGATTTAGCATCATTATACCGGAGGAGGTGGCAAACCATACCTCATCTTCAAAAGCGGCCACCGCGGTGACATCAAAATCGTTGATGGCTGCCCGGGAGGATACAAATTCCCATTCATTTTTACGGACATTAAAACGATAGATCCCCCGATAGGTAGCTGCCCAGAGAAGACTGTCTCCCATAGCAGATAACTTACGAACCCTTAAATTGACCAGACGCGGCTCCTTTATTTTCTGCACATCGCCGGTTAAACGATTGATGCGCGAAATCCCCTGTTCCGTGGCGAGATAGAGATAATCCCCCAACCTGGCCAGGTCTAACACCTGGTTACTGGTTAATCCATGCCCGAGATGTAAATTACTCCACTCCTGTTTATCCCGATTGTACAGGGAGACTCCATAAGTTGTTGCAAACCAGACCGAATCACCATCCACCAGGATATCATTCACATCATCAGCCGGTAGATGGCTAATCCAGCGCGCTTCAAAATAATGCCATCCGGGTTCATCTGCCGGCCAGAGTGCAATACCTGCTCTCTCACGCCCTCTTCTGCCTATCCCTCCAATCCAGATATCATCATCCTGATAGGCAATCGCCCGGGGTGAAATATCCGGCAATCCTACCTCATAAAAATCAGCCCGCTGAGAGTAGGAATCCCCTACCCCATAACCAAATCCTTCTACCACAAACCAGATTCGATCATAGCGATCGCGGAGATAGCCGGTAATGGGAAATTCCTGAAAATGATCATCCATTAGTATCCACTCATCAATAATGGTGTAGGGGCGATTGGCAAAAAAGGTGGGTAAATGTTTTAAGGCCTCGCGAGGATAAAAAACCCCTTCGGGGATAATGGTATCCCCGTTGGTATTGGTGCCCATTTCGGGAATTTTGCTAAAATCATAGCGAAGGTGAGGATAATCTCGTTGCTGCTTCCATTCTTCCGCAGCCGGGTCAAAGACTGCTAATCCCTTATCGGTTTTTGCCCACAAGAAGGAAGTTCGACGATCATAAGCGAGTTTAAAAATTTTATTGCTGGGAAGCCCATTGCTGGTGGTAAAGGGGTAATCCCAGAAATTATCATAAAAATGATAGCGCAGGATACCACCGTCGGCTGTGCCAAAATAAATGTAATGGGTTCCCATCACCACGCTGGTGAAATGACGAGTTTTCAGATAACTGATCCAGTCATCCAGGGCATAATGGCCACGTCGCTCCCGTTCGGTAGGATAATGCTCTCTTCGGACAAATTGAGCAAATATCTCTCCGGTGGAGAGAACCAACAGAAACAATAAAAGTGCATACAGGATGCGGGAAGGTATAAAGGCTTGGATTTTCATGAATCAAACGAATCCCGGGGATTAAACAATTAACTTTTTATACTTTTACCCAACAGAAGATTTAATATAATATTGAAACGAATGAATCTCACACAGATACTGAATTTTTCCAATGTTTAGACAGCCCCAGGGTTATTCTCCCATCACTTTGATAATTACTCGTTTGCGTCGTTGGCCGTCAAATTCCGCATAATAAATTTGTTGCCAGGGACCAAGGTCCAACCGCCCATCAGTGATCGGCACAATCACCTCGTGGTGCATCAATAAACTTTTCAGGTGAGCATCGCCATTGGTTTCACCGGTGCGATGATGCCGATAGTTGATGTTAAAGGGGGCCAGTTTCTCCAGCCATTCATCAATATCCTGAATTAAACCTTCCTCCGCATCGTTTACATAAACCGAAGCGGTGATGTGCATGGCGCTCACCAATACCATCCCCTCCTGTACGCCACTATTTCTCACCACTTCTTCCACCTTGTCGGTAATATTAATGTACTCTCGTTTGCGAGAGGTATTAAACCACAAATATTCCGTTGCAAACTTCATACTCACCTCTCAGGTTTAACTCTTTTTCGGAATTCAGTCAAGGAGCATCTCACCGGGCAGGGGAAAACCATTCTGAGTTAGGGTGTTTCTAATTAACCGATAAATTTTTTTATAATTGGCGGGGGTGGCTTTAAACCTCAGAACAACCTCCTCTTCCACATACTCGTGATTCACCACCACTGCAAGGTTAAAGATTCGATTGACAAGACCGGATACCTTCATGGGCAGGCGAACGACTCCTTCGACAAAATGATTTTCGATGAACCGGGAGAGCACTTTTTTCAGATGTTCAGTCCGGATCTGCTGGAGGGCGCTAATAAAAACTCCCTCAGGATATTGCTTTTTGATTCCGGTAAGGAGGGATTTTTCTTTCAACAAATCAATTTTATTAAACACCATCAACAT
>RFIL01000292.1 GCA_003695285.1 Calditrichota bacterium | reverse complement strand
CGGTAGCCCATTGCGCTACCAGGCAATCCTTTTTCCTATGTCCCAAACTCCGGTTTGGAAACACCATAGAACCCAAAACTCTGTTTTGGAGAGATTTTGTGCACTGATGTCATGGCATTAGAAACAGAGTTTCTGTAACTATTGCGTTCCATCCCGGCTGGCCGGGATTGGAACGAGAAGAAAAATAATATTACTTTTCACGTTTCACGTTTTACGTTTCACGTTTTGGTTTCGCAAAGACAGGCTGGGAGCATGACATACAATGGTAGCCGCGCCGTAAGGCGTTCCTTCCGGAACATGCTTCAGCTTGCGGGGGCTACCGCTCCCATTTTTCCAAATGGGGGAGTCTATCAGTCAAAAGACACCAGAAAGAACCGAACTCTTACTTTTCCTCATAGAATCTTTTCTGGTTGTTGGCATAATCCAGCAGGATCGGTGCAGGGGTGAAGCGATTGCCGTGCTTTTCTTCCAATTTCCGGAGGATGGTCACCACTTTTTCAACTCCAAGCCGATCGATATACCGAAAGGGACCACCCAGAAAGGGAGGAAAACCCAACCCCAGAACGGCACCGAGATCCCCATCCCGTGGGGAGCTAAGTATCTCTTCCTGTAAACAAAGAGCCGCTTCATTGACCATGACCATTACCAGGCGTTCCTGGATTTCCTGTGGTGCATGTTTCTTGCGCTGAGTCCCCCCAAAATAGCGGTATACGGTTTGATCCACCTCTTTTTGTTTCCGCCCTTTCTGGTCGTAGAGATAAAAGCCTTTGCGGCTCTTTCTCCCTTTGTATCCGGCTTCCACTAATTTTTCCATGGCATCGGTGGATTGAACGCCACGCTCGGCAAACATTTCCTTCAAAATTTCAGCCACATGAGCTCCCACGTCCATCCCTACTTCATCCATCAACGTAAAGGGTCCCACCGGGAAGCCAAATTTTTTCATCACCCGGTCAATATGCAGCACATCACCGCCTTCTTCCAGTAGCAGGAGAGCTTCATTCATCATGGGGGAGAGAATTCGGGTGGTATAGAATCCCGGACCGTCCTTTACCACGACAACGGTTTTTCCCTGCCGTATCCCAACATCGATAGCGGTAGCCGTCACCCATTGAGCGGTTTGGGGGGTGATGATGATTTCCAATAAGGGCATTTTTGGAACCGGAGAAAAATAGTGCATCCCGATAACCTGTTTAGGGCGTTTCGCTTTTTCGGCAATGCGGGAAATGGGGATGGAAGAAGTATTGCTGGCAAAGATGCACTGTTTGGGAGTAACCGCTTCCACTTCCGCCAGTACCTGTTGCTTAATCTGGAGATCCTCGAAGACCGCCTCAATCACCAGATTGGCTTTTTCAAATCCATGGTAGTCAGTAACCCCATGAATGCGGCTCATGATCTTGTCTCGTTCGAATGCAGAGAGGGCGCGCTTTTTTACTCTCCCATCCAGATTATCCCAGATTCGTTTTTCTCCCGAGGCGATTGCTTGCAGGGAGATATCCTTAATAAAAATTTCGTATCCTTTGCTGGCGCTGACCTCAGCAATTCCCGAACCCATTAACCCTGCACCTAAAATTCCGATGGTGTTTACTTCCCGGACCTTTGATTTCAGCGGGTTCTTCTTTTGATGGGTCATGCTAAAGAAGAGATTAATTAATTCTTCTGCCTGAGGGGTATGAGCCAGTTCTTCAAAGCCGCGAGCTTCGGCATCCAGCCCCGCTTTCATCCCCTGCTCCATTCCGATTTCCACACAATCAATGATTTTAAAAGGTGCGGGATAGTTCCCCTGGGTCTGTTTCTGAGTCATCTCCCGGGCTTTTTTGTAGATAATTTTTCGGGTAAAGGGGTTGCCTTCCAGAACGGTATTCATCAGGTTTTGTTTTTTTGAATGCTTTTTGGGATTTTTTACCAACTCCAGCGCCATTTGCCGGGCAGCGTTCAATAAACCATAGGGGTGGATTAACGCATCTACCAGCCCCATCTTTTTCGCCTGCCGGGGATAGACATTTTTCCCGGTGAGCATGATATCGAGAGCTTTTTGCAATCCCACCAATCTCGGCAGACGCTGAGTGCCTCCGGCTGCCGGTAATAACCCCAGCTTCACCTCCGGTTGACCGAGAATGGTTTTGGGATCATCCGTGGCAATTCGGGCATGGCAGGCTAAGGCGACTTCCAGCCCACCACCCAGCGCGGCTCCGTGAATGGCGGCAACAATGGGTTTGGGAAATGCTGCCACCCTGTCTAACACCGCCTGCCCGCTGCGACTGAGGGCTTCCACCTGCCCCGGTTCTTTTAACGCCAGCAACCGTTCCAGATCGGCGCCGGCAATAAAGGTGTCCTTCTTTTTGCTGATTAATACAATGGCCTGCACCTCCGAATCCTGCTGAAGCTGATCCAGAAGGGCATGAAACTCATCCACAAGATCGGCGGCTAATTTGTTGACTTTCTCTCCGGGCTGGTCTAACCAGACAACGGCTACACCATTCTCCTTTTCAATGGTGGTATAAGGCATTTCTTCTCATCCTCCTCGCTTTTCATTTTCGAATTCTTTCAATTTCATACAAAAGTTTGCCAAAGTGAGTGACTGGGTTCAGGAATAACGTTCCAGTAAGATGGCATTTCCAACCGCTCCTGCAGCGCAGGAAGCCACCAGGGCAAATTGTCCGTTTCCTTTCAGGAGCCGATTGGCTGCGGTGGTAACCAACCGTGCCCCGGTCGCTCCAAAGGGATGCCCGATGGACAGGGAACCTCCCCAGCTATTAAGTTTTTCCCGGGGAATTTCTCCGACTTTCTTGTCCTTTCCTAATTTTTCTTTTGCAAACTCATCGGATGCCAGACATTTTAAATTGGCCACTACCTGAGCGGCAAAAGCCTCATGGAGCTCAAAGACGTCGATGTCCTGGAGCGTCATACCGGTTCTATCCAGGAGTTTCGGGATGGAATAAGCCGGCCCCAACAACAGTTCTTCATAGGGATCCTGAGCCGTGTAGGTGTAATCTCGTAAATAGGCTTTGGGAGTATAGCCCAGTTGTTTGGCGGCATCTTCGGACATCAACAATACCATTGCAGCGCCATCGGTAAGAAAGGAAGAATTCCCGGCAGTTAATGTTCCATAAGGTTTAATAAAGGCCGGTTTCAGGGTGGCTAATTTCTCCAGGGAGGTGTCTCCGCGAATACCATTATCTTTTTCCACCACTTTAAAATCCGGGGGTACCGGCACGGGTTCAATTTCTTCCTGTAACCATCCTTCTTCAGCGGCTTTGGCGGCAGCATGATGGGAGTAAAGAGCATATTCATCCTGTTCTTCCCGGGTAACCCCCAGTCGAGCAGCGAGACGGTCACAATCTTCTCCCATGGTGCGGCCGGTGCTGAATTCGGCAATCGCCGGAACTTCCGGGAGTAAATCGCCCATGCTTAAGCCTTTGACAAATTGCAGGTAGTCCGTGGTCTTCTTGTATTTCTGGGTTTCAACCAATTTCTGACGGAATTTCTTTCGGAACAGGATGGGGACATCGGTCAGGCTTTCCGTCCCTCCGGCAATGACAACCTGAGCCTGTCCGGTGCGGATGAGATCCATCCCGGTGGTGATGGCTTTGTTGGCAGAAACGCATGCCAGGGTGATGGTGGCGGCCGGAGTCTGATGAGGAATCCCGGCTGCCAGAGCGGCATCGCGCGCCACATTAGTGTTGGCAACGTTTGATATGACATTGCCCATCAACACCCAATCCACTTTTTGGGTGTCCAGTGCAGTTCTGGTAATAAGAGCATGAAGGGCCAGACGCGCTAAGTCGTAAGCGGTTAAATCTTTATAATCCGTTCCGGAACGGAGGAATGGGATTCGCACCCCTTCTACCAACACGACGTTTGGAAAATGATTGTTGGATGCCATGATAAACTCCTGAGGTTATTCTTTCCTGGTTAAGATTATTATTACATCTGATGATCCTTTTTTCAAGCTTTCAGGGT
>RFIL01000291.1 GCA_003695285.1 Calditrichota bacterium | reverse complement strand
TTCAAAGGAGGCAAAATGAGGAAGCGACAGTGTTGCCGGATTTAATCCCACCTGTTCTAACCCACGAGTATCGGCTGAATTACTAAACGCCATTGCCGTTCCCCGGGCATCGATTAACTGCTGGGCAACTCCCAACTGCATCAGGAGCAGGATTAGGCCGAATACTTTTATTAATTCTTTTGATTTCATCTTACCCTTTCCTCTATCTTAAAAGGTTATTGATTGACCATCACAACCACCCGGGCAATACCCGAGACTTTCACAAAATCAGATGCTCTGATGGCAACAACTCCATCGGTTTGAGCAACACCCAATTCATATCCTATTCTCAAAGGAGGATTTTTAAAGAGCCGGAACTCTTCAGCAGTGAGTGATAAATCTATAGTATTCACGGTTGGGGTGGTGACAAAACCGGTCAAGGGATCCGTTGGTGCAGGTTGCACAACCACTTCCTTCCGAAATTCCAATTGGGGATTAAAATATGTGCTGTCAAATAAATCCTGATGTTGGGGATCCGCACTGACGATTAACCGGATACTTCCACCTACCGGGGTTCCATTGGTTAGTTCCAGAGTCAGGTGAGCTTCCTGAAAAGCTCCATCTTCCGCATCTTTAATCTGTGAATCCACATCATCTTCCTGTATCACCTGCACATCCCCCTTTAAAAACGCCGGTTCACTAATCTCGAAGCGTAAGGGAGTTGAGAACACATAATCACCTTCTACCCGACTCTCACCTGCAATGATGACATCTCCGGAGAGAGAGGCATATCCCTCCGTGCGAATTGAAGTGGGGAGGGTATTCAGGAAATTCACAACATCTTCTCCGGTTAAAGTGATGGTTGTAATTCCGGGATTACCAGGAGTTCCCGGCATCACTTGATGATTGAGCAGGTATAACTTTGAGGAATCGGTAACGACCCCATTTTCATCCTCATGGTAACCGGTAATCGTCAAATTCAGGAACAAATTTTCAATCCAGATCTCATTCCGGAGAGTGAGAGCGAGTTCCACATTATTGAGAAGGATGTTATCCGGGATATTATCATATTCCATGATATCATTAATCGTGTAGGGTTCCAGTGTAAATTCTTCCCCGGCGATATAACCGGAAAAAGATTGGAAAGTCAGGGAATCCACACGAACCTGGATGGATACTTCATCCGTTGCCCGAATATGAATGAAATCATTGGCGGTTTCTGTACGGGTAAAGTAACCCACTTTAAGGCTATCGATGTACCCCTCACCTTCCTGGGCCGTCGTGATGCGCATTCCATTCAAGACAACCACCCGATGGGTAACATTTCCCGGTTCCACCACCACACTATCCCGGAAGGAAGTGTTTTGAGGAGTCAGGATGTTGGGAATCTCATAAATGACCTGCGCCCCTACTGGTGTTTGATTGTTAAATTGGACCTCAATGGCTCCCTGTGCTATGACCGCTTCCCGCAATGCATTTTCGTTACTGAGTTCAATGGCATAGGTTTTCTCAATCTCCTGAGGTTCCACCCGGGCAATCGCTTCATCCACTCGAATATTTTCCAGAGTGATTTCCGTAGAAAGACCGCTAGTATTAAGAACGGATTCATTTAAAGTAAAAGTTGTTTCCTGAGCTATTGGCAAAATAAAGCTCACTTCCATTGGGGAATACACCCAGCTGTTACTGACAATGGGAACCGTTTGGATCACATTCTCCCCGGGGTTCAACACCTGCCCGACAGTAACTGTTGCCACCACTTGTTGTAGACTATCTCGAAAGGTAATCTCAATTCCCGCTGGATGGGAAGAATTGGGGCCCACCGGGAATGGCAGATCATTGGTAAATTGAAAAACTAAATTCCCATCGACAATGTGTATGGAACGGAAATCATCTGTAGGAAGAGAAACCGAAGGGGTAACCAACGTCGTTTCCGGCATGGTGAAGGGGATGGATTGACCACCACTTACCAGATTATACAACTCCGGATAAATCTCTCCCAGAGTCAGAAGCCCGGTGTTTAGAGGATCCAGATTGTTTAACTCCAGGGTATCCAGCATAAAAGAAAAGGAAGTATCGGTTTCCTCAAAAGAAAAATCGGTTGGGGAGATTTCAAGCGGCTCCAGTGAGCCATCCAGGGACAGGTAAATTACCGAATCAGCTCCCTGAACAATGATGGTAGAGTCATTAATTAACTCCTCACCCAGCACAAAAACTTCCTCGCTTAAAGGCACATTCAGAGGGACTGACCAACTGGGCAACACCGGTTCCTTTACAGAACAACTTACCGTTACAAACCAAACAAATAGAACGGCTAAGACAACAGCCAATCGTTTTTTTAAAGGAAAATTGGGGTGTACATTGCACGGATGGGTAGATCGGTCTTTCATTTTATTCTTCCCTGAATTAAAGTTCATCCCTGATCTATTATTTCAAACAACCACTTTGTATTTTTGCAAATGCAATGCCATTCTATTTCCCAATTGGAATGTTCATAAAAGGTAGTGTTTTTAAAGATGTTATTGCCAGGACTTCGATGATAGTGATTTCACCACCATGTGTCGAAAAAACAACCTTTGATGAAATTTTCAACAGTCATTGTTGTTGAATCCATCTTTTAAACACCTACTTCTCACCTCCACTTTATTTTAAATTCCCCGGTGAAGTATTGTGATTTTTTTGCTTTATGTGTAACTTACATCATTACAGATGACTGGTTTATTTTTCAAAATATTACGGGTATTATTATAACAATATGAAAGGATTCGAGAATGAGAAGACTAATTCCAGTGTTATTCACCCTTACGATTTTAGTTTATCTCTTCCCTTCACTACTCCATTCCCAAACTTTTTCCAAGGTTACCCCCCGGCTTCAACAGCAAATACAGGAAAGCGCTTCTGATGAGACACTTTTGGTATGGGTGTATTTTGCTGACAAAGGGGATAATCTCTCCGAAAAACTCAACCAGGTAGAAGCAACCCTGACGGAAAAAGCCTATCGACGCCGTTTAAGAAATCGTGGTCCCAATCATTTAGTAGATTACTACGATATCCCCGTAAACAGTGAGTATGTTAACGATGTGGCATCTTTGGTAAATCGAGTTCGCCATAAGTCTCGCTGGCTAAATGCGGTATCCGTGGAAGCAACCCCACAACAAATTCAAACCTTGAGTCAACGCAACTACGTCAAAAAATTAGATCGAGTCTTCACCAAAACCGAACCCCTTCCGGTGAAGATAGAGGGAGAATTGACTGCACCTCCGCTGGAGAAATCCGAATCCCCCCATTCGTTTAATTATGGCTTTTCATATGATCAGATCAATCAGATTAACGTCATCCCCCTCCATGATATGGGATTAAACGGTTCCGGGGTGACCATTGCCATGTTAGATGCAGGATTTAATAATCTGCAACACGAAGCCCTATCGCAATTGAACATCCTCCATACCTGGGACTTTGTCAATGGGGACAGCATTGTCTCTGATGAGCCGGGTCAAATGGGAACCGGAAATCATGGAACCTACACATTAAGCGCCCTGGCAGGTTTCCAGGAGGGCTCTTTAATCGGGCCGGCGTTCGGGGCGGATTTCCTCCTGGCCAAAACGGAAAATACGGACTGGGAACGCCATATTGAGGAAGATGCCTGGGTGGCTGGTGCCGAATGGGCGGACAGTCTGGGTGCTGATATCATCAGTAGTTCACTGGGGTATCGGGATGGATTTACCAATGGAGAACCCAATTATACCTGGCAGGATATGGATGGTAACACCACCATTGTTGCGATTGGAGCAGACATTGCCGCCAGTCGAGGGATTTTAGTGGTCAACTCTGCTGGAAATGAAGGGCCTGCCAATCCCCCGGAAAACACCCTGGTATCCCCGGCTGATGGGGATAGTGTTCTTGCGGTCGGGGCAGTAACCGCCTCCGGTTCCAGGGCTTCTTTCAGCTCCATGGGGCCAACTTCCGATGGACAGATTAAACCCGATGTGATGGCCCGGGGGGTATCCACTGCCTGCGCCAGCCCCTATGACCCACATGGATATGTATCGGTCAGCGGCACTTCACTCTCCTGTCCTCTGGTGGCCGGGGCTGCCGCACTGGTGCTTCAGGCCAATCCCAATCTCACCAATATGGAAATTATTGAGGCTCTACATCAAACCGCCAGCCAGGCCAATACCCCCGACAACGAATATGGATGGGGTATCATCAATGCCTTTGATGCGGCCATGTTGTATAATGGGATTCCGGTGGTGGGAGAACCTCCCACAACTTTTGAACTGTATCAGAATTATCCCAATCCTTTTAATGCCTCCACCACCATTCTTTTCTTTCTACCCGAAACAGCCGCTTATCGGGTTGAGGTGTACAATCTCCTGGGAGAAAAAATTGCCACTCTCAGGGAAGGTGTTAAAAGTGGATTTGATGTTTTCGTATGGGATGCCAGCAACCTGAGTTCGGGAATCTATTTTATTGCCCTCCAGAGCAAGGGACAGATTAAAGTAAAAAAAGCCATGTTGATTAAATAACAACATGGCTTCAAAAAAGATCTCCGAACAAAACTGGTTTCCAGTTTTTGAATTTGCCCCCGGACACATAAAAAGGTGAAAGGGGTTTATCTCAAAGAACCTTAAAAAATAAGTCTTCTTTCCAGTTTTTCTCGTTGGGGATGGCCAAAAGTAGAAAATGATGTAAATTATTCAGGTCATTGTTTATGAGATTAAATCCAACTCCCCCCCATCCCGGGGCTGTCTAAAAAGACTGATGAGTGTCAATCTGAGGAACGAAGTGACGAAGAATCTCATTTTGCGCATATAACGGTGAGATTCTTCGCTCCGCTCAGAATGATCGGGTGACTTTTTTAGACAGCCCCAACGAAAAAAAATTTCAAAAGCATTGAAGTATTAATCTTTTAGGGTTATTTCCTATCATTTTCAAGATTCCTACCATCTTTTTTCCTTCTTGAACAATTTTGGAAATACCTCTATATTTTACCATGAAATGAAGTGCAATGTTAATAATGTTGAATGATACATTGATCGAAGAGGTGAGGCAATTTCATGGCAACAGCTTCGGAAAATCATATTCGTCGCACGATTCTGGATGTAACTCGTCATTTACTGGTACAGAATGGTATCAGTAACCTTTCCATGCGGATGATTTCTCGTAAAGTGGGTTGTAGTGTTGGTACCATCTATTTCTATTTTCGGAACAAAGATGCATTAGTACATAGTCTCATTGAGGAGGGTTTTGAACTCCTGATCTCCATCATGGAACAAACCTATCAAACTCATCATGACACTCTGGAGCGGTTAAAAGCGCTCTGTGTGGATTATATTCAATTTGGATTAAAGAACCCGGAGTATTATGAAATCATGTTTATGTTGAATCCGGAACGAATGGAGCGGTATCCTGCTGAGAAATATCGTCGCGCTCGTCATACCCTGGAGTTAATTTCAGAAACTCTGGCAGAGGCTACCCGGGAGAAAGTGCTCAATGTAAAAGAGCCTTATCAAAGTGCTCATTTAATCTGGACGTTCATGCATGGTTTGGTAAGCCTGTTACTGGCAAGAAGGATCGACGCCCGGCTGGACCAGCAGGGGTTAATTGACTCTGCGATTGAGAAGATTGCGTTGATGTTCCGATAATTTTGGGAACATCATTTTAGCGCTTTCCTCCGACTATTCTATAACAAAAATAGCTAAAACCCCCTCCTCTACCAAAACCCGGACGGGATTTTGTTGAATATAGTTACTCAACCCTTCCCGGTACCCCAGCCCCAGGGTTTCATGATTTAGAGGAAAGGCCAGCCCTTCCGTGGTGACCCCTTTAACTTCTCCCAGAGGAATTAATGAAATTAATTGACCGGGTTCCCCCTGATATTCCCATCGCTCCCGAACCAGA
>RFIL01000290.1 GCA_003695285.1 Calditrichota bacterium | reverse complement strand
GGGAACACTGGGGTTACTTTTTCTGGCCTTATTTTTCGGCAGCCATTATATCATCAATCTGGCCAGCTCCATGGAAATCATTTTGTTTGTGTTGGGAGTGATTTTGTTACTCGTGGAGATTTTTGTTCTCCCGGGATTTGGTATCGCCGGGATTGCCGGAATTGTCTGCATCTTTGCCGGGCTTTTTCTCAGTTTGGTGGGGCAATTGGAGCATCTGACCGGCGCTGAACTGGGGAGTGCGGCTTTTCAACTGGGGATGGCGATTCTGGCAACGGTCGTCGGGGGTGCGTTGATTATCAAATATGGTCCTAAAACCGGGATTTGGAAAAAAATCTCCCTTCAGCCGGAAGAAAGAAAAGAAGAAGGCTATGTGGCGCCCACAGATTACAGCAGGTACGTAGGGAAAAAAGGGGTAGCCCTCTCCCCATTACGACCGGCGGGAGCCGGCTTGTTTGGCAATGAGCGCCTGGACGTGGTCACAGAGGGAGAGTTCGTGGAAAAGGATACCCCCATACAAATTGTTCGGGTGGAAGGTTACCGGCTGGTGGTGAGAGCTGTGCATGAAAAGCAAAAGAGCCGGAAAAAGAAAAAATAAGAGACGTATATTTTTCTCTCAAATAAATTGTTATAAAAATGGGAAAGAATAAAATGACTCGAAGGGTCAAAATGAGAACACTGGTATGTCTCGTGTTCATCTCAATATTGCTTTTGAGCTGTCAGAAAGAGAAGAGTGTTCTTACCAGCCAGGGTGGAGATATTTATTTTTCCACCGACAAAGAGACCTATTCACCATCGGATACCCTGCTTCTGACTCTGACCAATAATTCTGAGAACGATATTGAAATAGCGCTCAGATGTGGTCTGTATTTAGAAATGTTCTATCAACAGAAATTGGATGGTTCCTGGTCTGAAAATTTATGGTTTCCCTTTATGTCTTTGCGATGTCCAACCCTGACGGATACCGTTCAGGCAATGAGCCTTTATACATATCCATTTCCTGCGGATATGTTCGATTCAACGGGGGTGTATCGGTTGCTGTTAGATATTTACATTCCATCAACCCAGCGAATTGAGACGCTGATTTCGAATGATTTTAAAATTCAGTAGTATTGTTTTCATATCAAAAAGGCAATTGGATTCATAAACGCTCCGGTCCGCTGTGGTCCGATGTTTAAAATATTTCTTTATTACCTTTCGTAAACATTTGAGAAACCGTATAAAATGGAGGTCCTATGCAGATTCCTTTTTTCATCCTGGTCGTACTTGCTCTAATTATCATCGTTTTATTCTTTTATCTCATACCGGTGCAATTGTGGATTGTCGCCATGGCATCGCGGGTGAGAGTCAGTTTGGTGAGTTTGATCGGAATGCGATTGCGAAAAATTCCGCCTTCTTTAATTGTGTATGCCCTTATTAATGCCCGGAAGGCAGGATTGGATATCACCACCCCCATGCTGGAAACCCACTATCTTGCCGGAGGAAATGTTACCCGGGTGGTGAATGCCATGATTGCTGCGGACAAAGCCGGCATTCCTCTGACCTTTCAACGGGCAACCGCCATAGACCTTGCCGGTCGAAATGTGCTGGATGCTGTGCAGACCAGTGTCAATCCCAAGGTGATTGATTGTCCCAAGGAAGGTACCATTTCCGCCGTTGCCAAAGATGGAATTCAGTTGAAAGCCCGTGCCAGGGTAACGGTACGCGCCAATATCGAACGGCTGGTGGGTGGGGCAACCGAGGAAACCATCATCGCCCGCGTAGGAGAGGGCATTGTCTCTGCCATCGGTTCTGCGGATGATTATAAGGTGGTGCTGGAAAATCCGGATCAGATATCCAAGACCGTACTTTCCCGCGGGTTGGACTCCGGTACTGCTTTTGAGATTCTCTCCATTGATATCGCTGATGTGGATGTGGGGAAAAATATCGGTGCCGAGTTACAAGCGGATCAGGCGGAGGCGGATTTGAAAGTGGCACGGGCCAAAGCAGAAACCCGTCGGGCCATGGCTGTTGCGCAGGAGCAGGAGATGAAAGCCCGAACCCAGGAAATGCGTGCCAAGGTAGTAGAAGCTGAAGCCCAGATTCCCCTTGCCATTGCCAAAGCCTTTGAAGAAGGTAAATTGGGGGTCTTTGATTACTACAATTTGAAAAACATTCAGGCGGATACCTCCATGCGTGAAAGCATCTCGGGAAGTGGCAAAGAGGAACAACCCGGTGAGGAAAAATAATTATGGAACAATTCATTATTTTATTAATTATCTGGCTGCTGGTATCGATCGCCAATGCCATCAGCCGCAGAATGCAAGACAAGAAGCAACCGGCTGGTGGAAAGCCGGGAAGTCCCCGGAAAGAAGCGAGGGAGCCGGAAGAACTGGAAATTCCACCCTTTTTGAAAGAAATCTTCGGGATGGAGGAGAAACCGAAACAGACCATTTCTCCTCCACCGGTTGAGACAAAAAAAACAGAACCCTACAAGGTTGAAGAAAGGGAACGGCCGGTTCATCCTTTTCCCCGAAGAATTCCTATAGTAGAAGAAAAGGAACAGTTAAAAGAAGAAACTGCTGAAGCGGGTTATTACCCGACACAGGCAATCACAGTGGCGGAACCTTATCGAAAAAGGGGAGAAAAACGGGTACGACTTCCCAAAGCATTCTTTGCTCCGGAAGGCTTGCGTCAGGCAATTCTGTTAAAAGAAATTCTGGATGAACCCAGAAGCCGAAAGATGATTCCGGGGTTGAAACCACCAAAAATCTTGTAATGAACTCAATTAATAAAAGAGTGTCATGTGCTACGCCCAACAATTTCCAAGATTCTTCCTCATCATTCTGGTTCTCACAGTGCTTCAGTGTTCCCGTAACCCGATTTCCGATGGAAATAATCAGGATGGAGAACCAGTGCGCAATCGTTGGGAATTGCGAGGAACTCCGGCTCCTTCTGCCATTTTAACGCTCATTAGTGATTCCAGCGGAAACTACTACGGTGGCACCGAAAATGAAGGAATTTTTATCAGTGCCGATTCCGGAAAAACCTGGGAGCCTGTGAATCAGGGATTACCCGACCTCAGTATTGCTCAAGTGCTCATTGATCGCTTTGGTCATCTCTTTACAGCGACCACCCACCACGGGGTTTATCGCTGGAATAAATCGGATAGCATCTGGGAAGCTGCCACCCCTGCTGATACCTCAGCCTGGGCATTGCTTGCATTAGAGGATGGAACTCTTCTGGCCGGGATGAGCAATGGCCTATTCCGAAGTATGAATTGGGGGTTGACCTGGGAAAAATTAGGGGATACCACCATCACTGAACCGGTGTTAAGTCTGACAATCGGGGAGAATAATTTATTACTGGCAGGCACCTATGGGGATGGATTATATGCTTCTCAGGATTTTGGGGCTACCTGGCAAAAAACAGGCCTGGAATTGGGGGTTATTAACACCGTAATGATCGACTCCCGGGATCGCATTTTTGCCGGATTATTAGGCGGGGGAGCCCTTCGTTCCACCGGAAATTTGCTGGTGTGGGAGTCATTAAGCAATTCCCTGAATAGCAATATCATCAATAAATTTGTCGAGACTTCCGGTGCAGTGTTGTTTGCGGCGACTCATGGTAGTGGGGTTTTCTCATCCACGGATGGGGGAGAACACTGGGAGGTTTTCAATACCGATTTAACTGACAGAGTTGTAACGGCGATGATGCTGGATGCACGGGGGCATCTGGTGGTGGGAACAGATTCCGGACAGGTGTTTAGAACTCTTCTCTCCATTTCCGAACCGTGGCTGCCACCGGATTTTGGAGATGAATAGGGGAGAGGGGCAATTTTCTATCCTCGTGGGGATCGTCGCACTTTTACAATCTCACCTAAAATACTGATTGCAATTTCCTCGGGAGTTTTTGCCTGGATATCCAAACCCACCGGTGCATGTATCCTTTTTATCTCTTCATCGCTAAAACCCGCTTCTCGTAACCGTTTTACCCGCTTTTGATGCGTTTTTTGACTGCCCAGTGCTCCGATGTAAGACACTGGGCTTCTGAGCAGGATATGTAAGGCCGGATCATCAATTTTGGGATCATGGGTCAGGAGAACGGCATAGGTGTCTTCATTTAACACCAGTTGTTGAAAGGCTTCTTCCGGCCACAGGGGAAGTATCTGGTCCGGAGGGGAAGGGAAACGTTCCGTGGTTGCAAAAATTTTCCTGGGGTCAATCACCACTATTTCGAAATCCAGCTCCCTGGCAAATTTCACCAGAGGAATGGAAATATGAGCCGCCCCTACAATGAGCAGACGTGACCTGGCCGGTATACTTTGAATAAAAAGAGGTTCACTTCTCCATTCAATCTCCCCGCTTTCCCGATTCATGAACATCTTTTTTAGCAGAGGTAAAAGCTGCTGGAAATCCGATGGAGGGGTTCCCTCCACGGAGTCATCATTACTTACAAAAGCGTGGGAATAGGTTTCTGCAGATAAACGAGTGATTAAAATTCCGGTTCCGTTTTCTTCAAGGGTGGATTTCAGAGCCCTCCAGACCGCTTTTTCCGGGGGAGAGGTGGCAAGTGAGAGGTGGGGTTCCACAAAGACCTTTATTTTTCCTCCGCACGTTAACCCCACGGACCAGGCGGTTTCATCGGAAACCCCAAAACTGAGATGTCGGGGAGTGTCACTTTCTAACACTTCCATGGCAGCTTCAATCACTGCTCCTTCCACACATCCCCCGCTGACGGAACCGATGACCTCCATTTTATCAGAAATCGCCATGGTCGAACCGACTCCCCGGGGAGCAGAACCCCAGGTTTTGGTGACCGTGGCCAGGGCAAAACGCTTCTTTTGTTCAATCCAGGGATGAAGTTCTTTCCAGATACCTCTCATGGTTTATGACCTATCCTCTTCAGGTAAGATTTAATTACGATCCAGAATTTTTCATTGGTACGGATCAGGAATTTTCTTCTTTCTCACGAGAATCAACCATTTGAATTTTAATGGGGTCACTAACCGCTCCGGCGTAGATGGAGACATGGGGAAAGGGGATTTCAATCCCTTCTTCGTCAAAACGGCGTTTTACAGTTTCGTAAATTTCATTTTTGACGGTCAGCCAGTCTTCCCGGGCGGCCCAAACCGCCAGCCGCAAATCGATTGAAGAACTCCCGAACTGATCAAAAAATATTAACGGTGCCGGTTCCTGCAAACATAAGGGATGTTGATGGGCAATATCCATGAGAATCTGTTTCACCCGGTCCAGGTCTTCTTTATAAGCCACCGAAACTTTGATGTCTGCCCGGCGAATGGGAAATCGGGTGATGGT
>RFIL01000289.1 GCA_003695285.1 Calditrichota bacterium | reverse complement strand
CCTTTTAAAAAACCCCTTCGCCTGTTCACCCAATCACTCGAAAAGAGAACCGTCTTTTTACTGAGGCTCAAGTCAGATAGTGGCTTAGAAGGGATTGGGGAAATATCCCCCCTGCCGGAATTTCATCCCTGGACCGAAGATCAGGTCCGGAATGAGACACCGGTTTTCCTCCGACAGTGGAAGACTTCTGCATTGCCGGATATCCAATCCCTCACCCAGCTGGATCTCCTGTGCCGGATTCCCATAGCACCCATCATTCGCTTTGGACTGGACTCAGCATTACTGTCCCTGCTGGCGCGGAGTCGATCCGGTTTTCTGTCTGGTACGCCACCCCGAATCCATGTGAATGCTCTGGTTCATCCTCTGGATTTCGATACGCTTAAAAAAATTCAGGAGCGCATATCAGAAGGCTGGACCACCTTCAAATTAAAAGTAGGGCGGAAACCCATTCAGGAAGAATCGGAAATCATCCGCACACTCATCCGTGAGACGCCGGATACCATTCAATTTCGCCTGGATGCCAACCGGTTGTGGACTCCGGAAGAAGCGATTACCTTTGGAAAATCCCTCCCTTCTGATCGGATTGAATATATTGAGGAACCGGTTAAGGATTTTAATCACCTGCCTGAATTTTATAGTCAAACCGGAATCCCCGTTGCTCTGGATGAATCCTTTCATCAAATATCCCCTAATCAGCTATCATTCATCCCGGGCCTGCGGGCAATAATCATAAAGCCCGAATTTATCGGTTCAATAACCGAACTGGCCCGAATAATCAAAAAATTGCAGCACATGGGATTGTATGCGGTTTTCAGTTCCAGCTTTTATTCACCCGTCGGCAGCATATTGATGGCATACCTGGCTGGGATGCTTGCCCCTCCCACGGTGGCCCACGGATTTGATGGACTGACCTTTTTTGATCTGCCGGAAGCGAATTCTCTCATTCCACGAAACGGCGTCTGGGACTTGCCGGAGTTTAACGATCTGGTCACCCTTTATGATAAATTAAAGGAATTTCAGACGGATGAAGTGGTCATTTGATTCCATAGCTGAGCCAAATCTTCCGAATCCCTTTCAGCCCGGACATCTAAAAATCAAATGGCTTAATCCGCAATGGGAAGACCGTTTCCTGAAGGCGATAGTGAAAGTCAATCAGCTTTTTCAGGAATATAAAATCCGGAAAGGGGACCTGGTGGCGGTTTCAGGGGAACAGCTTCCGCAGATTTTTGCCGCTCTTATGATGGCCTGGAACACCGGCGCCGTTCCCATGCTCATCAATCCCCACTGGAAATCCCATCACATAGCCGATGTTCTTTCCCGCTTCAATCCCAAATTGTTTCTGCATCTTAATCCGTTTGAGGAAAACATCTCTTTCCCGCATTTTCAACTTACTGATGAAAATTTGGCTCACCTAAACGGCAATCAATTACCGGATTTCAGACCTCAGATCAATCTGAGCGATCCGGCAACCATTCTGTTCACCTCGGGATCAACCGGTGTCCCCAAAGCGGTAGTTCATCAGTGGTCACAGCATTATTTCAGCGCGGCAGGCATTGTACAGCATTTTAATCTGACGCCGGAGCACGCCTGGATGGCTTCCCTGCCGATCTTTCACACAGGCGGACTGGCCATTTTTTTTCGCTGCGCTTTTTTTGGGATGACCATGATTGTACCGGAAAGCATGGAGCAATGGTTGTCCGGTACCGGCCCTTTTGAACATACCGTCTATTCGTTTGTCCCCACCCAGTTATGGCGATTAATTCAACATCCGGATTATGTTGAAAAATTAAGGCGCAGCAAAGCCATTCTGTTGGGAGGCAGTCACGTTCCGGATTCCCTTCTGCAGGAATGCATCAACCTGAATTTGCCCGTCTACACCAGCTATGGCTCCACGGAAATGGCTTCCACCATCTGCTGCACGGCTTCCTCATCTGTCAACGACCTGCAAACAGCAGGCAAAGTGTTACCATATAGAGAAATTTGCACCGATGACCACGGAGAAATTCTGGTCCGCGGGAAGACCCTCTTTGTCGGCTACCTGGAAAATGAAAAAGTGGTTCCTGCGGTTGATGAAAACGGCTGGTTTCATACGGGGGATTCCGGCGAACAGGATGAAAAGGGACGCTGGATTATTTCAGGCAGAATCGATAATATGTTCATCTCAGGGGGAGAAAATATCCAGCCGGAAATTATTGAAAAAGTATTGATGCGATTACCCGAAATCTCCGAAGCCATTGTGGTGCCAGTGGAAGATACGGAATACGGTCACCGGCCGGTGGCATTCATCAGCACCACCGCTGAATGGAATCAGGATCTCATTGATAAATTGAAATCACACGCAAAAAAATTCCTTCCCGGATTGTTCAGGCCTGTGGCATATTTCCCTTTTCCCCGGAATATCAAAAATCATCTGAAATGGTCCCGCAAAGAATTGGCGGAATATGCCGGAAGGCTTTATCAAGAAAATATTAAATAAATGTAGGGGCGTGGTACACCTTTGGCGCAACATGTTACGCCCGTTTTAAGACAGGATTTACAGGATTAATATGACAAAATAATATGTAAGGGCGGACCGGTGTGTCCGCCCTTTTCCATTACCACCGAAGACACCGAAAAATGAAAAATCAAATTCCAAATGCCAAAAACCAATGTAAATAAATT
>RFIL01000288.1 GCA_003695285.1 Calditrichota bacterium | reverse complement strand
TGCCAAGAGAGGGGGCGAAGGGGGTGAGTTCAATAAATTTGCAACAGATTCATTTATTTGTAATTATTTTTGGTTGAATTTACTTTTTAGACAGCCCCAACACCGGAGCCACCGAAACTCTGTTTCTGTGAGGTTCGGTATACTGATGCTCGGGCTTTAGAAACAGAGTTTCTTTAACTATTGCGTTCCATCCCGGCTGGCCGGGATTGGAACGAGAAGAAAGTTTGCAAGGTTTTTTTAGTATGGAGCAGAAAGCCTCACTCTGGTGAGGCTTTGCTGTTTGGGAAAAATTTAGAGATGTTCCATTGCTGTAAGAAACTGAAGAACGAGATATCAGACCATGGCTTTGCGCAGTTGTTTTTTTAATGCTTTGATTTCTTTGCGCACCGCCTTCAACTTCGGATAATCCTTCGCCTCGATGGCACTATCCCGCTCCTTTTTCAACTCTTTAATTTTCGCTTTAATACTGGTTTTATCAATCCCCTGTGCAACATGATGCTCATGGGTGTCTATATTCAGGGCTTTACAGATAGCTTCCAGCAGGTGTTCCTTGTTCATCTGAGTATAACCCTGTACTGCTTCATGCTCAATGCCGGATGCAATTTCTCGGAGTTCCGCCACGGTTTTCTTTTTCAACTCTTTAAACGTGTATTCCATGATCAGTACCTCCAGGATTTAAGTTATGTGTGTCAGTGGACCAGAAATTTAAACAAAACCGATGAAATCGGCAACTTCTCTCTAAAATCCGGAAAAATTCCTCAGCGTTGAAATTAGAACAGGGGTTACAAACGGATATTTTTCAAGGCTCACATAAAATCTGTGATATCCAGTTCACCCTTTCGTATTTTATCCCGAACCGATTCATACAACTCCCGGGTACCCACATCAATCCAATTCCCCTGAACAGGAAAAACTTTGATTGGCAAATCTTCCTTCAGCGCCTGCTGGTAAAATGCTGTAATAATCGATTGTGGATGTGGTGTCAAATAGGACCTTGCTTCCGGGGTTAAAATTTGATATCCGGTAAAGATACCACTTTTTAAACCCTTCGGGAGGGTGGCATTGCGAGGTAAAAATCCAACTAATTGATTTTCGTTGTCAAACACGACAAGGGTATAATCCCGGGTGTTGGTGGAGGGATAAATAGCCATGGTGGCCAGGGGAAGATGGCTATTGTGGAATCTGATAAAATCCTGCAGGGAGATGTTGCATAAAACATCAGCATTCAAAGTCATGATGGTTTGTTGCTCGAAAAATTGTTCCGCATAAGCAATTCCACCGCCAGTACCAAGAAGTTCTTCCTCTTCACTCAAGCAAATCTCAACTCCCCAATCGTGGGAGGTTAAATACTCCCGCATTGCTTCTCGGAGATAATGGATATTGATGATGACGCGTTTAAATCCTTCCCTCTTGAGTTTTAAAAGGTGAATATCTATCAGACGAAATCCGTTCAAGGGGATCAGGGGCTTGGGCAGATTGCGGGTTAAATCCTTCATCCGGGTTCCGTAGCCGGCAGCCAGAATCATGGCTATCTGATGTCTGAAAATTCGATGGTCCATCCTACGCCTTTTATCTGGATAACTTTTCCAAAAATAATGCGTAACTGAAAAGGTTAAAAGCACTATTCGACATTGATGTTTCTCTCAGCTTTATCAACAGGAGGGACAGGATAAGCAGGATGAAAGTGAAAAGGATTCTTTGACCCAGCAAAGAAAAATTGAATTGTTCTTAACATTTTCTTAAGTTCAATACACAACCAAATGGGAGGTGATATCTTTGAAATCCCGACACTATCTCCTGATTTTTCTAGTACTCGTTTGTTCCTTGTTTAGCAAAGGATTTTCCCAGAAAGCAATCTGGGATTCCTTAAACATTCAGTATCGTCTGGTGAATTCCTACTATAACCAGTTCGAGAATATATTCAAGATAAAGGTTCCTCCGTATTTAAGCACTTCGGAAGTGATGGAGCAAATTCGATTAGTGGTGCAGTGGCCCGGGGATCCGCCACCGACCAAACGAACTATTGTGTATGTATTTAAAGAGGATGTTCCGGAAGATGCGACCTCTAAAACCGGTGCGGTCTATCTCCCCGGCAAAGGGTTTTTGTGGGATATGCGTGATTGGCAACCGGATACTTCCATCTTAAGCTATACTCCCACCCCGGAAGATAAGGTCATCTATAATACCTTTCTGGATAGCCTGTTTGCCCATCAGGAATTCTCTGATAACAGTTCCGAGAAAGTGAAGGGGTTAAAAAAGAACGTGGCGCAACTCTTCGATATTACAGTTTCCGAACTGGATTCCATCTATTATCATGTCAAATGGTGGTTGAATTTGCACCGGGAGGAAATTACCAAAGCCCAGCGCCCCTGATCTCCGTAAGAAAAACTATCTCAGTTCCGGTTCATTCGGTGGTTGTTTCTACTTTATAAATTACATTGCGTTGTTTCAGATAATCCAGGATAGAGGGAAAACATCCTTCCTGCGCTGCCACCAATTCCGGGGGATTCATTCCTGTTTGAGTAAATTTCCCCTCCAGAATTAAATTGACCACCGCGGTGCAGGTGTATCCCGTGGTCCGCGCCATGGAATGAATTCCGGTAGCCGTATCATAACGATCCAGCAAGGAGTAGGTATAGCGCCTCGATTTTCCATTCTCCAGACCTTCAACGATGACCTTCATAATGGTGTAATCCTGGTCTCCGGGATTTAATTTCCACTCCCGGAAAAGGAGAGCTCCGGTGACGTCCAGTGGCCGGACGTTCGCATCACCAATGGAGAGTGGAGTTTTATCAAAAAATCCGCTCTCCCGGAAAATTTTCATTAACTGAATATGGCCGGGATAGCGTAAAGTCTTCTCCTTCATGTTAGGCACTGGCATGGTATGAAGAAGGGTCCTCAGCCCATCGGTGTTAAACGCCTCCAGAGTGCCGATATTCTCGAAGTGAAGATATTCCGCATCGGAAAGTGCTTCTTTAATCAGTATTTCTCCATTCTCCACCAGACGGGCCGGTCGGGTGTATTCTTCAATGACATCCACTGGCGAAAAAGGGGCTTTATATTGATAAGGCAGAGTACGCTCCACCGGCAGTCCACCCACGTAGCATTCAAAATTTTTTACTTCCATCCGGTGGTAATGATATCCCAGAATCATATTACTCATACCCGGCGCAACCCCACAATCCATCACTGCAATAACTCCATTATTGCGGGCCAGTTCATGAAGCTGAAAGGGATCTTCTTCAAAAAAAGAGATGTCCACGACATTTTTGTGTAACTCGATGATGTGCTTCAAAGTTTGAAATCCCATAAAGCCCGGTAATGCGTTGACCACGATATCCGCATCGGCGAGGACCTCCTTTAATGTGCTGAGATTGGTAACGTCTGCACATTTGGTAGAGATGGAATCATTTTTTGCTAACGTTTTGAGCGACTCTTTATTGATATCTACTGAAGTCACCATATGTTGCCGGGAAAGATCAAGGGCAATGGCCCGTCCGACCAACCCGCATCCTAGCACTGTAATTCTCATAAGTAAAGTATCCTTTGCTTTATTTTGTTCATACTCAGGGTTTCTTCTTCCGGGGTTAGTTATCTTTTATGATTGTGGGAAATTCGGTGATTTTTGTATTCGCCGAATCTGTTTGATATGGTGAGCCAGATGGTCCCGAAAAAAATTGAGGGTCTGATAAATGTTGATATACCCGATCATGGCATGACGAAAAATAACCACTCGAGTTCGGGAGGCTGGCAATGCCTCCAGGAATTGAAAGATATCTTCTCGGACTTCATCCCACTGTT
>RFIL01000039.1 GCA_003695285.1 Calditrichota bacterium | reverse complement strand
GCTGGAACGGCGAGAAAAAATATTATTTGCCATGAGCCCTTACCCGGTGAACGATGGTAATAATGAACGCCGGGTGGACTATGGGATATACATTATGGATAAAGATGGGAAAAATGTGAGATTGATTTATAATGACCCTGAATATAACGAAATAGATCCGGTTGTGGTTCTATCGCGTGATAAGCTCCCGGGAGGAATCCCCCAGGTGATTCCCATGGATCCGGAGGTTGCTGAAGGGATCAGCTCCGGAATGGAGACAGGAATGTTCTTTGATGGAAATGTTTATGATCGCTCCCCTTCGGATGGACAGCTTCGTCCCGATCGAAATATGGTTAACAGTGATGGTTCTATCGGCCAGGCTCGCTATGTACGCGTCCTGGAAGCGATTCCTTTGCCGCTAAATCGGAATCAACGTGGGGCGCCCATTGGCAATACTAATTTTGAGAAACAACGCTTGATAGGTTATGCACCGGTTCGAGAGGATGGCTCCTTCTCGATTGAAGTTCCCGCCAACCGCTCCTTACATCTTCAGGTACTTGATGAAAATGGAATGATGCTGGTCAATCAGTTAACCTGGATACAGGTGATGCCAGGAGAAAAACGTTTATGCACCGGTTGTCATGATTCCCATAGTCGAGATAAAATTATCAATGATCTGCACATACAACCGGATTTTTCGGTGATGAATGCCGCTTCCGGTACAGCTTATTTATCGGGATTCCAGAATGCCGTGAAAGTGATGGAACACCCCGCTGCTCGAAGCGATACCATGGATTTTTTTGATAAACTGCATCCCAATAGAACCAATACGGTCCAGGCTGTATTCGATACCCGCTGTGTTTCCTGCCACGGGGCTACAGCACCTGCCGGAGGATTGCGATTGCAGAATCTCCCCGAAGATTTATTTGATAACGATGCGGTCACCTCAGTGTACGATATTCTTACTCAGGATGATGGATACACCACCGCTCAGGGAGAACAACGGGATTATGCGGTACGAAGTGGAGCACGACATAGCCCATTGATCTGGGTGATGTTCAATCATCAACTCAATGATCCTGATAATTCAGATTTTCGTCCCCTGAGCTATGATCATAGCATCATGTGGCAGAAGGACGGGAACAATCATATCGATCCGTTTATACCCGAGAATCGAGACCTCCTGACCCTGATTGAATGGGTGGATATGGGACTCCAATATTCGAATAGTACCCTTGAATAAAAACTCTGGTATGGAGATTACAGAAAGGTGAATCATGAAAAAGTTGCTTTTTGGGTTAATTCTCAGTGCGTTGGTTACCAGTGGCTGTGTGAAGGTGAAAATATATCAACGGGAACACCTTGAGGATCCTTTGATGGATGTCCGAAAGGAAACCGGGAAACAGAAACTGGATGAAAAATTTTTTTCAACCCGGGAAGGAAGTATGGGTGGCGCTTCCGGTATTGCTGGCGGATGTGGATGTGCCAAATAGAAAAGGGTCGTTGGATAAAACATCATAAAACCATAATTAAATTGGATTGAAGAAGAGAAAAAATGTCAAAAAAGATAATTCGCTTTATTGCATTGCTTCTGCTGCCTCTTTTTACATTGCCTGTGCCACTGGCTCTGGCAGAAGGAGAACAGCTTGGCTATACCACCTATTATTTTTCTGACAGCGGTGGAAATAGTGTCGTTACCACTTCTTTCAATCTTGCCAAACGAATTTTGAACAAGACAGTGCTGTTGCTGGATCTGGAAGTAGACAATGTTACCGTCCCGGCGATTACGGCTGTCACCGGAGCCACCCGTCCCCACCGACAGAGCAATAAACCTTTCAAAAAAACCAGAGGACAGGCCATCCTTGGAATTGAGCAGGGAATAGATATGAATACCTCCCTGGCAATCAATCTCTATCGTAGTCAGGAAGTGGATTATGTTTCCAGTTCCATCATTGGCACTTTTACCAGAGATATGTTCCAGCAGAACACCACCCTGGTGCTACGGGGACAATTTATTTCTGATCAGGTGGGCAAAATTCTGGATGATGGAAGCCTTGTGAATCAAGATAAAACCTCTTACTGGGGCATGATTGCATTGCGTCAACTGCTATCTCCAACGACGGTGTTAAATATCAGCTATGATGGCTTATATCTGGAAGGTTTTTTAAGCGATCCTTATCGTGAGGTGAAAGTCTTTGACCCTTCGAATCGCTTTAGCATGGTACCGGAACATCATCCGGAGAAGCGCTTACGGCAGGCAGTAACCGGAAAGGTGAATCAGGCAATCCCCTCAATAAAAGCTTCTCTGATTACTCAATATCGCTTTTACTGGGACGATTGGGGGGTAAATTCACATACTTTTGAAATTCAATTCAACAATTATGTATTTGAAGATCTGATCGCAAGATTTCATTATCGATACTATTTTCAACGGCAGTCCGATTTCTATAAGTCGCGATACACGCGCCAGGATTTTCTGGAAAATCAGTTTATGACATCGGATTATAAACTCCAGCGGTTTTATTCTCAAAATTTCGGGATCAGTTTAACCTTCCTTTTTCGAAAACTCGCTGACAGGCATCCCGCCTGGAATTTTCTGCAGGATAGCAATGTAGAGGTGCGGTACTTTCGATATTTCAATACTCTGGATTTTTCCGCAAACATTTTTCAAGTAAATCTGAACTTTGGAATCTAATTATGAGGCTAACATCATGCGATATAGCTTACTGTTCATTTTTCTTCTGTTAACCATTTCCCTGAAGGCTTTGCCAGGTGATGAACCTCCTTCTCCGAAACATATGGGGATTCATGAACCACGTTTATCGGCCCAACAGGTACTGCAACTGATGCTGGATGATTTGAAAAGACATCATTCAGAAGATAATTGGTTGACAGTTTCGGCTGCACAGTGGAACCAACCACTTTCTGCCATGCAAGCAATTTACTCTCTCTTAAAAGAAAATGAAGCCTCCGGTCAACCCATTATCACCGAATTTGATGGAAGGAAGGCAATTATCGGATTCGGGAAAACGAGATCCCTGGAATTCAATAAAACCAATGACCGATGGGAGCTTAACATTGCCCCTGAGAGAAGGGACAGGAAACCAGCCACGGTGGAAGCACAGAGGGTTGCTGAGGAAAATCAATCTATGATTGAGGAGGGATATTCAGCGGGAAAAACTTTTCGAGAAGTTCCTCTGAACGCAGAGTATCAGATTCCCATACTCACCCGAGGAGTGACCGAAATCCATTTGAATCGAACACTATTTGGAGCTCCCGAAAAAAGTGTAGGGTACTATGCTGCGAGGTATTCAAAACAGCCACCCTATGTTCAGGCGAGGTATCTTCAGGTGGTGCTGGATCCGGTCTGGAATCGTTTAGTTTATGGTAATCTGGGACGGTGGATAAAAAGCTATGACGATCTATTGGGTCCGGCAGCCATAGCGGTTGACCCCAATGGCCGATTTTATATCGGGGAACAGGGACGCCAGCGAATCACGGTGCTGACCATGCCCTCCGATGATAGTGATGGCGAATTATCTTTTGCCTTTTCTATTGATGGAATCACATCTCCTTCAGCGATTGCCCATCACAACAATCAAACACCTTTTAACCCCGGTGATGATATACTGTATGTTGCCGATGGAGTGGATGGTGTCATTTACAAGTTTGCTGTTGATGAGAATGGTGGCCAATTACTCACCACTTTTGAGGGATTTGAATCCCCCTCTTCACTGTTGTGTGGAATGAGCTTCGGAAATAACAATCGATTAATTTATGTTGTGGATCAAATAGGGAAACGGTTGCAAGTGCTGGAAGATGATGGCGGAGAACTAACACCTTTGAAAACTGTTTATGCCTCCCCCAATCAATACTTCTCGGACATTCAAGGGGACTATTTTGGAAATGTTTATCTGAGTGAACAGATAAATTCCCGACTTTATAAATTTTCTCCTAAGCTGGAATTGCTGGATATAGAGGAGGGCTCTTCTTATCAGGGGTTAACGTCAATTCATATTCCCTTTGGCAAAGTGACCATCGAAGGGGAGGGAACATTCTGGGTGGGCTATGATCAACTCCTGGCTTTAGAACGATGGTCCCAAAACAGCGGTGTTCAGCGACGCCAACTCTCGCTGGCAGTTAAAAATTTTAAACTATTGACTCGTCCCGATTCACCCACCATTGTTAATCAATTTCTTTTGACAGATGTTGGAGAGGTTTCCGTTTCCATAGAGTCTGAACAGAGGATGGAGATACGCCACCTGCCTTCAGTTTGGATGAACAGTGGAAGCGGGGAGTATCTGTGGGATCGACGCGACGAGGAGGGCGAACAAGTTCCACCGGGATATTATCGCTACCGATTTGAGGCGAAATCTCCGTATAATGAGACCATTACACCTCTGAATGTTAGTTTTTATTTACCTCTTTATTACTGGCAGGATTGTGGGAGTACCGTTGCCGCCAATGATCGATTTAGAATACAGGGCGAGGCCTGTGGAACTGGCGAATCTCCGGAAGAGACCGGAATCATCCATCCGGATAAAGTGATCTATCGCTTTGTCGGTCTCTCCCCGGAGCGCCAGTACGAATTAGCTGTACAGGGATATTCCGGGGATGGAATCAAGCGCCAACAACGCATCATTGTGAATGGTGAGGATTTCGGAGTGATAAAGGGAAACGGCTCATCAAAGCGACCGGATTTCTGGAGAATCCCGACCTCTGTTTTTCAGGATGGGGTTTTAACCGTAGCGGTTGAGAATGTAAACGAAGGCGATGCGGCTGTCTCGCAGATCTGGTTAAAAGAGGTGGGCAGTTCTATTGAGGTTCAACAATTATTTGAGGACCGGAATCAAATAGGGCAATTTGTACTGGAACAAAATTATCCCAACCCCTTCAATCCCTCCACCACAATACAGTATCAGGTGCTGGAGGCCGCACCCCTCCGTCTGGAAATTTTTAATCTCCTCGGCCAACGGATACAAACAATGGTAGATGGATATCATGCCCGGGGAACCTATACCATCCACTGGGATGGTCGGGATGCTCAGGGAAATTCGGTTGCCAGTGGCATTTATTTTTATCGCTTGCAGAGTAAGAACAGCGTTCTCACCAAACGAATGTTACTTTTAAGATGAACCCGACTCCTGGGAACGGTATTCAGGTGGCATATCTGGAGAATGCGTCCAATTCCATTTGGTTAGAGGTTGTATTTTTTGACTTTGTTGCGTAAGGTCCTTAATGTAAAGCCCAATTTTTTAGCAGCACGTGTTTTATTATTGTTTGTCTCAGCCAGGGCCATACGGATAATCTCCCGTTCACAGGCTTCCAGTTTTTCCCGATAACTCAGGTCCCCCTGCTCCATGACAATTTTTAACAATGGTGAATCCACCATGGGGGGGCCCTGGAGATAAGCCGGTAAATCCTGGGGAGTAATATAATCTCCCTCACACATTACCACAGCATTTTCGATGGCGTTTTCCAATTCCCTGACATTCCCCGGCCAATTGTACGCCATCATGATCTTTAACGCCTCTTCGGTAATCCCCTGGATGGTTCGATTGTTTTTGGCAGCATATTTTCTGATAAAGTGATCGGTCAGGGGGCCAATATCTTCTACCCGCTCTCTTAAAGGAGGGATGCGTATCGGAATCACGTTCAAACGGTAATACAGGTCTTCCCGGAAAAGTCCCTCTTCCATCCTCTTTTCCAGATCCGCATTAGTCGCAGCAATCACCCGAACCTCTACCTGAATATTGTCGATACCCCCAACCCGGTTAAACCGTTTTTCCTGCAAAACGCGGAGTAGTTTTACCTGAAGGGATAATGGAAGTTCTCCAATTTCATCGAGGAAAAGGGTGCCCCCGTCAGCAACTTCAAATTTACCCTTCTTTAATTTGTGGGCACCGGTAAAAGCTCCTTTTTCATGCCCGAACAACTCACTCTCCAGGAGGTTCTCCGGGATGGAGGCACAATTGACCTCCACCAGAGGTTTATCCCGTCGTTTACTCTGATAATGTATGGCTCTGGCAATTAATTCCTTACCGGTTCCGCTTTCTCCTCTCAGCAATACTGTCGCATCTGAACCCGCTACCTTCATGACCTTTTGAAACACCTCCTGCATTTTTCCACTCACACCTACAATGTTTTCGAAACGGTAGGTATCAGTAAGCTTCGATTTCAAATCAATATTCTCCGAAATCAGGCGCTGTTCCTGGATTGCCCGACGGATAATTATCAATAGCTCATCCAGGTTAATCGGTTTGGTGAGGTAATCATAAATGCCCATCTTCATTGCTTCCACCGCATTCTTCACGGTCCCAAAAGCAGTCATCATGATGATTTTGGTATCGGGAAGTTCTTCCAGTATTTGTCGGGAAACATCCAACCCGTTTTGGTCCGGGAGCAGGTAGTCCATTAACACAACATTAAAAGGTTTCTTCCGTATCGCGGATAATGCCTGGGATGCGTTACGAGCTTTGGTGATTACAAACTGTTCTTCTTCCAGTATTTCTGCCAGTCCATTTAAAGTGTTGATATCATCCTCAACAATTAACACCTTTTCTTTCATAGAACTCATATCCTTCTTTTTATCCTTTCCATGACACTTCCATCAATGGTTCACCTCCGATGAACGAGCCATGAATCTTTTTTCATTGAGATTCTTACCCGATTTTCAATCACTGGTTTGTTTAACTAATGTTACTTGACTTTCTTGGAAAGAGGGTTACTTCTGGACATACCTCCGAATATTCAGGTCGTAACATCATCCACTTCATTAATCTGAGGGGGATCAACCGGGAGTTCAATGACTACCGTAGTCCCCTTTCCTTTCTGACTTTGAATATAAATGATTCCCTGATGGCCTTCAACAATTTGTTTTGCAATCGCCAGTCCGATTCCGCTCCCGGCCTGTTTGGTGGTATAATAAAACTCAAAAACTTCCTGAATGATTTCTTGCGGAATTCCAATCCCCGTATCCTGAAACTCGATTCGTAAATAGAATGGGGGTTCATCCTCATTGGGGTCCTGGTGGATGAAGGATGTTCTAATCCGTAATTCCCCACCCTCTTTCATAGCGTCAAAGGCATTAATAATGATGTTGTGAAAGACCTGCTTCATCTGGTCATGATCAAACATACCGCAAGGTGTAGAGGAGGTGAACTCACGGATGATTTTAACTCCCTGTTCATGAGCTTGTGCTTCCTGAATTAACAAGACCTCTTCCAGAATATCATGTAAATTGGTGCGAATGAGGTTGAGTTCCGGAGGGCGAGCGATGGTCAGGAAATTCGTCACCATGTTATTGATGCGATTAATCTCGGTGGCAATTACATCCAGGTATTTGTCTTTTCGTTCTGCCGGGATATCAGTACGATGAAGCATCCGTTTGAGGATTTGCATGTTAATATTCATCGAATTCAGTGGATTACGGACTTCATGGCTGACCAGAGAAGCAAAGCGGCTGAGCGCTGCCAGACGTTCCATCCGTTGAAGCTCTTTCTGGTTTAATAAGAGAGAGTTTGCCATTGAATTAAATTCTTGTGCCAGCTCTGCCAGTTCATCTCGTGTTTTCATCTCAATCCGATGTTGTAGATTTCCCCGTTCATACTCTCTGACCCCTTTTACCAGGGTTTCCAGCGGCCGGGTAAATCGCTGAACGCTTAAAATACCCAATACCCCCGCAATTAAGGTAGTAATGGCCACAAAAATATAAACCCGGCTGCGCATTTGATGAGCCAGGGTAAAAGCTTCACTGAGAGATTGTTGCACAACTAACCCCCATCCCAATTTGGGAACGGGAACATAGACAACAATGTAGGCGGCATCCCCTTCTTCCACATGAGTGATTCCGGATTGCCCCTCCTGTAATTCCTGGAAAAATGAATATCTGGAATAATTCTCTTTTTTGAGGACCTTCTCCTTGTCCCGGTGAGCTATTACCTGTCCCTTGTTACTCAGTAACATGGCGAAACCGGTTTTGCCAATGGTAATGCTATCTACCAATGTCCAGATGTGATTGAGATCGATTTCCGCTGCCAGAACTCCCACCACTTGATTGAACTTTAAAATCGGTTCTGAAATAAGGAGTAAAGGAAAATGGGATGGGGTAAAATAAACTTCTGAGATGCTCTCCATTCCCTGAATTCCTTTCCGGAAAAAGGGTTCCTGAGAAAAGTCGGCCTGTTCCTCACCAAATTTTGTAGTAACCGTCACGATTCCGCTGTCGTTCATGACAAAGATTTTTCGGAAGATAGGATTTTCTGCCTTTAGCTTATTAATTAAAAAGCTTTGAGAGAAAGGGTCCATCTCATTGATATCTCTACTGCGGGTAGTGGTTTGCAGGATGGTGAGCGGTTCTTTAATAAAGAGGTAAATTTCGTTGCTTGCTCGTCGGGCAATCTCCATGTTGCGCTGGTAAATATAAGATTGTACGGTATCCTGAGTGAGTGAGATCAAAAAAATACTTACAATTACCAGAGGTAATGCTCCCAGACCGATATAAGTAAAAATCAAACGGGTGGCTATTTTCCTGGAGAGGACCCGTTTAAATTTTCTTTTCAGCAGGCGAAGCCTTGTCTGGAGATGCAAATGCATTTTTTTCTAACCAGGTATGGATTGGTTGACGGTTTTAATTATTTTCTCATTTATGGATTTGCTTCTCTTTGGGAACAAACCAGTTTTCAATGGGATTCATACGATAAAAAAATCGGGAATTTTCAGTAAAGGATGTTCGGAATTGGTGAAAACGATTATCCAGCCCGATAATAATGCGTTCATCAAAAAATAAAAAAATGATTGGTAAATCCTGTTTTACAAAGACTTGAAATCGTTGATAGAGATTCTGGTGTTTTTCAGGTCTGGAAATAGTCAGATTAAACAACCGGGTGAGATAGCGATTGGTATAATTGGGTGAATTATGACCCGCACCCAGAAAATTAAAATAAAAATCTTTAAATGC
>RFIL01000287.1 GCA_003695285.1 Calditrichota bacterium | reverse complement strand
GTAATGTATTTTTGTTCGAGAAAATGTTAAAGGCCAACATCTCAGAATCCAGTGTAAGCCGAAATCTTTGATCAGATGATAGATAATATTTTCGTTTGTATCGAGTTAACACCACAGGAGATAGGGTTAACAATTTGAATTTTAGATCTAAAGGAAGGTTAGATTTCTGAAACAATTCCTGTAACAATACTTTTACATTCTTATCTTTTGTATAAGTAAAGGACTCTAATACATAAGTTCTTTTAGTACCAACATTACCATGTTTGATTTTAAATTCCAGAATAGGATTTTGAACTTCTCCGATCAGAGAGCCATACCAACGGATACGGGTTTTTACCCGGTGATAAATTCCGTCTACATTTGCAAAATAATTTGACATATCTGGGCTATCAAAATATATACTGTTAACATATCTTTCATAATAGATTTCATTAAACATAGCAGGGTGTAATTTTATTAACGATTCTACTTCTTTCTTTGACATTTCGTTAATAATAAATTTCCTTTCGTATCTCAACTCATTACTCTCATTTAGAAGATTTACCATATTGAACACCATATAAAATGTTTTCTACATTTTTTTGAGTGGCTTTTAAAGTGTTTCCATTAATCACAACGTTCGAACCGAGTTCTAACAGATGGGGGACTTGGGTGTTATCAAGTGAAATTTTCACGCCTTTAATTGATGCAGGTCCGAATTCAGGTTTTTTCTGAAAAGCTGTATAGCCAACCTTACAATTTACAATTTTGACGTCCTTTACAATTAGTTCCGATAAATCCTTGCTTGCTAAGGCTATTTCCGAATCCTTAATGATGATTTTTTTAGCTGTTACCATACTTTTCTCTCCGGCACTTAATCCCTTATCACCCGCGTTAATAATGTTAATATTTTCCAGACTAACAATACTGCCTGATACATCGATAGCATCATTGCCACAATCAATAAAAAATGAGTTCTTAATTGTTCCGGAGGTAAAGTCCGCATCAAAGGCGTCTGATAAAGTGTTTTTGAAAAGAGTGTTCTCAATTGTGAAGTCAGAACGAACTATATTTAAGCCATCTTCACTATGTGGATTAATAATTTGGACATTTATGAGGTTCGTCGGTGATTCATAGAAAGTCACTGCCCCTGATAATTCCCAGTTTCTTTTATGAGGAGCTGATAAATTTTTAAATATTACATGCTCTAAGTGATTTGGAGAATGTGTGTTGAGTACAATCATCCCTTGAGCACTTTTTTCCACGGATTCAATAATAATTGGATTTTCTCTTGAGCCCACCCAATGTAGAGGAGAGTAGGAAATAATAGAGGAAGAGTTTTTAAGGTTGAGTATGGTGTTTTCTGTGGCTTCTACAATATACCCCTTGGGAATGATCAGGTCCTCAGAGATTTCCCAAACTCCCGGTTTAATCCAAATTGTTTTCGTTTTCTCATCGACCAGGAGAAAGGAGAAATGGGACACATTTGGTGAATCATGAATGGCATCGTTTGTTACCAAATTATTGATATAAGATGGGTGAGGATAAATTTTTTCCTGATATATATTTCCATCCCTCAAAAATGAATAGGAGAGGGTCAACGAATCTTTTAATGAATGAAAGTTCTCAGGTATTAAAAAAGTGACTTCTTTGAATTGAAGGGGGCTGAGAAGTGGTTTCCCTTTCAAATATAAATTACGTTCCAAAGGAAAAAACAGCTTGTTCCCATCGGATATGTAGTGAAGATATACAGGTAGGGATTGAATATTGGCTACCTCAATGGTCAGGGAGTTAGAATCAATGTTTTTCAGATATGCGTTAATTGTTTTTACTGGATGGATGATAGACCGTATAATTTTCTGGTTATTATAGAAAAATTTTGATGAAAAATTAAATTCAGGATATTCACGATAAAGTATCGCTAATTGCGATTGTATTTCATCATTTAATGCAGTAAGTATTGAGTCAAGGTAGCTTACTCTGGAAACACGATAGAGTTCTTTTAAATATGCCTGGTAAAATGCAGTATCTTGAAAGAAAGTTTGAAGATAATAATCATTGGTTGTATTAAGATCTGAGTTTAAGGCAATTGTAGAAAGCGTCGATTGAATAGGTTCGATAGTTCGGTCATACCCATCAAAGGCAATCGGTTCCAGACGGGAAGTAATTGGATTATAATAAAACCGGACATTTGTCCAGTTAGCTACACCATGAGTTGCTCCCAACAGATCCGATAGAGCAAAAAACTTCGCCAGCTTGGGAATGTCAAATACTTCACTGGTAGTTTTTTCGCCTCTACGAAATGCTTCGAGAAGATAAAGAGCTTTCAGATAAATTTTGTTTAAGGTTGAATCCTGAGACCATCGGGTGCTTTGAAAACCATCGATATTACTGGAAAAATAAGAACCACTACCCGATCGTAATTTTCTTTCCCAAACATTCAGATGATCCTGGGTAGCAAGTTCTGCCCATGCAAAACTTTCATTGAAACGGATGATTGGTCCTTCTCTTAACCGATTATGCTCAATTAGTCGTTTACCAAAATGTTCTTCAAGAGCATAAAGACCTTTTTCTTTTCCATTGATGGTCACATTTATAAAATTATATCGAAGTGCAATTATTCCCTCCATCCGCATAATTCGATGATAAAGCCATTCATATATATATCCACGAGTTCCAGGATCCTGGATTGAAAATCGTTTCATTCCCCATAGTGTATTCTTCCCTTTCAATATAATTCGTAAAGACCATTTATCTCCCCTCCAATGATCGCTCAAATCTCCCTTTAAGCGAAGTTTTACCCGGTAAGTTTTATCTCCATACCGAATTTTAGCAGGAACATAATCATCAGGCGACTTTAATAGGATACCATTTTTTAATGCTTGTTCTCTTTTATAGGCTAGTTTTAAAAAGTGTTTATGTTTAATATCGATTGTTAAATGTTCCGTCTTTGCAAAGAGACCTTTATAGAAATGTGATAAATACTGAAGATTGTCGGCAATAAGTGGATATACTGTATTCTTCACAAATTCATGACTGTGAGAAAAGGTACCAAAGCTAAAAATTATCAATGTATAAAAAATGAACAATAAGACTTTTCTTTTATTGGAAGAAGATAATAAGAAATACTTCCGTTTCCAGGTGTCTGAATTATCTGGAGATTTGATTAGCATACCTTAATCCTGTTTTCTCAGTGATATAAGCAAGCCTATAAATAGACCAAGGGTAAATACACCACCTAAAACAATCATTCTGAAGGGACTTCCAAATGCTTTCCAGAATTTAGAAATCAAATTCTTCTGCTTTTTGTGTTTTATTTCTTTATCAGGATCATATAGAAATCTCTTGTCAATTTTTGTTTCACCATGGACTTTTTCCCAAACTTCTGGAGAATAATTTCCAGTGGATAAGGCACCAACGGTCCTGACATCGATACTTACATTTGTATCCTGAACTTCTATATATAAAAAGTTGTCAAATTGAGTTAATAGGTTCCTATTCTCTTCAGAAGCCCTTAGTTGGTGAATTACATTTTCATTTGCCCCAGCAAATTTCTCATCAATCGTAGTTCTGAGATAATGAATTCCATCTTTTTTAAGGTGTGTGAATTTCATTGGGCCAAAATCACCAGAGAATACAGCTCGAACATTATAGTTTTTTAAAATAGGATGCACGTCCTTCCACCAGGATGCATCTTTTGACCACCAGTGAACGTGGTGCATGAAAAGAAAAACATTTTTTACACTATTGTGTTTTGAAAGTTGATCCTTAATCCAATTTACTTGATTAGAATCTAGCCTTGAAGTTAAAATATACTTTGGTGAAGGTTTATTCCCCTTAGGAACATACGCAGAGTTTAACAATAGAAACAGATTGTTTTTATAAACTATTGATTTAGGATAATTCCCATAACGCCTAAAGAAAATATCTCGAGTGACTGGATCATTAATATCATGGTTGCCTGGAACCCGGTATACTGGTATTCCCAGGCGAGCGAGGTGTTCATCCAAAACCTGCCAGTCATGAACAACGACCTGAGAATCTGCAAGTGGTTGATGCACAAATCCCCATATCATATCTCCCGTTATAAATGCCAGGTCAGGGTCCGTCTTTCGAATTTTGTCTAGTAATTCATCAAGTAATTTGTTTATTCTCCCATCTTCCTGGCTTCGAATATGACCGAATACTACGAAGGAAAATGAATTTGGAAGAGGTTGAGATTGTGCGAATACCATCCCGTTTGATATTCCTAATCCCAGAAGGAATAAAATCAGTTTGAAAAATAAAGCAAGGGTCTGGATCGAGTTTTTCATCACAGGGAATTGACCTCCGGTTTCTACTAAGTTATATCATCCCTTTATGGTCTAAAAAAGTGATTGATATCTCTGGAGATAATTTTTGTAATTCTTTTTTGCATCTATCTAATTCTTCATAGTTTTCAAGCATAACCTGAAAGGTGGCTTCTAATTGCTCTGATGTTTCATCAAAGCGACGCAGATTAATACCATTGCATGTTGTTTTAAGCGTTTTTATAATTTCGTCTAGTTGAACATTATTGGGGTTTTTGGTAACGTTTATGGTTAAAAACAGATTCTGTTCTTCAACCGATTTCAATGCTTTTTTTCGAAAAATAATAACAGTGATGATAATCAGGAAAGCAATGGTTGTAATCACTCTTTGATCTGCCCCAAACCCCAGACCTAATGCAATAGCTAGGAAAAGATATGAAAGTTCTTCCGGGTCTTTTATAGCCGCTCTAAATCGGACTATCGAGAGCGCCCCCACTAATCCCAGAGAAAGGGCCAGAGAAGATTTTACTACAGTAATAATCAGCATTGTTGTCATCGTAATCATAATGAAGTTCCAGGCAAACATCCGGCGATTACTTAGAGTTGAACCATACCTTATATAGACTTTGCTGAGAATAAATGAAAGGAAGGTCGCCAAGATTAAATTGAAGATGAATCCCCATAAAGAAATTTCAGCACTATGGGTTGTGAGAAATTGTTGAAAAGTTTCGATCTTATTCATCGAAGACTCCTGTGTTTATCTCTCAAAGAGTTATTTTTTTTGATAAATGGTAATCACACCGCTACGCGGAACCGAAGTTTCCAGAGCTGTTCCAGCCTGCAAATAAAAATCCGGTAGTGAAACATTGTATCGTTTATGTCCGCAATAGACTATACCATAAGTACCCTCCGGTAGATGTTCTAAAGACAACTTTCCTGGTGTGAAACAACGAATAACTACCACCAGCGAACCATCTGGGTTTTTAAATGCCAGAGGATCAAAATCAGGGTTATTAGTCACAGCCCCAATTCTATGGGCTCCTCGGTGTATATAGTGAAAATATAACCTTAAATAATGTGTTCTAAGCCCTGTGTTTACCTTTGGTTGAGAAGAAGAGTTTAGATCTATCCAATAATATTGTGCACCATTATCTTCCGTAGGATGACATAGAGTAAATTGTTGCCAACTACTCACTTGAGCCAGTTTGAGATCGTCGTGGAGATCATGATAGGTTGCTGCTATCTTTTCTAATTGTGCTGTTCTAATATGATATCTTTTTGCTCTTTTACCGATTGCAATCCTGTTTTCTTTTGTCGGATACCGATATAAGTGATAAGAAAATTCAAATAAATATTTCCGAAAGTCGGGGAACACAACCATCTTATCAAAATATGAAATAGCATTCTTGACACTAGTACAGGAGGGGGCAATAAAACGTGGTGTGAACCCATGTTCCTCTAATCGATTCGCTGCAATACGAATAGCATCGACAATCTGTAACGGAGACCAATTGGCTGCGGGCATATCCGGTTCTAGAATTACTTCCCAGGCGTCTGGTTCAATACCGTATTTTTCTTTCAAATGAAGATAGGTAGCCAAAACAAATTCTCCATAGTCCAGTGCTGAAGTTTTATGTTCAAAATCAGAAACGCCAAAATCCACATAACAGAGATTGATAAATAATTTTTCACCCTTTTTTTCTAACCGCTTTTTCATGGGGAGAACAACTGACTCCATCCAAAAATCCAACCTGGAAAACTGAAAGCCCTCTGGGTTGATGTGGTATGGATCGATGTCATCATTTATTATCTCAAAGCGATGTTTTTCCCATTCTTGATAAGTAATTTCCCCTTTTAAATAGGAGTCAAAATAATCTACCGGATTCTCATAACCACTAAACACTGAAACTCGCAAACGATTAATACCCAGTTCAAAAGCTGCTTTGTCCAGAACTTCATCTTGCCATAATTTATAATTTTGTAGGTGATCATCTTGCCCTATCCAAGCTACGGCTTCCCAACCCACTATTTCTTGATAAATGCTATCTTCTATTACTTTGATTGAAGCCTGTGCAACATTTGTCTGTCCGGACACATCTGCCAATAAGCAGAAAAGGAAAAATAAAATGTGTGCAATGAATAAGCATTGAAAACTAAAGAATTTATCAAAGAAACTTTTTTTTCTTCTTTGCAATAGTGATATCATATTTTATTAGGTATTGATTGACCCTGAAAAAGCTTCCCCTTTTCGTCTTGATTTCCAAAGATATAAAAGAATACCCGAAACAAAAGAAAGGCTACTGTAGATGTAATAAAAAATATGTAGGGGTATGACAAGGATTGCAAAAAGCCAGTATTTCTCTTTAGCAAAAAAAAGGTATAAGCGATAGTTTAACAAAATAATGGTAATTGTTAACAGGAAAGCGATGATTAACCAAATCATTTTAAAATAAAAAATAGTTACAATTCCAATAGCTATTGTAATAACAGCAAGAATGCGTATACTATTCGGTACCCGGTGTTTGATTGACCAGTAATCGAGGAGATAAATCAAAAAGAGAATCCCCAACGGTAAGAAAAACAGTTCATGCCAATTTAATGCTTCAATCATAACCGCCCCGATTACACCAAATGAGAGGAGGGCGCTGATCCGTTGCGATAGTTTGAGGTTTAAATCATTTGGCAATTCTTTTTCCCTCATAATTAGCTCTGTCCAGGGGATAGCCCTGTCTTTGATGTCTGCTTTCAACATCCCCCACAATGTCCACATTTTCAAATGCTTTACCTGGACCTCCTTGTGTACTACAATCCGATAACCGGCCTTGTGCATTCGAAGCCCTAATTCAATATCTTCAATACATGGTCTTTCATAATTTGTATTAAATCCTCCCATTTTCAAAAAAACCTCTCTTTTTACAGCTCCGCATCCACTCCAGAATGTTGAAGCTTCTTCCCGCGCTTGTTGATGAACAAAGTGGTGGAATAAGTTCTTAAATTGAGACATAATGTTTGGAGCGGCAGGGGAGACATCATATGAACCAAATAAAGCATCCACATCTGGATGACTTTCAAAATAAGTGACTACCTTTTCTATCGTATCGGGATAAACTAATACATCAGCATCAATAAAGAATACATATTTTCCCCGGGCTATCTCAGCCCCTCTGTTCCTCGCCTTAGCCGGGCCACTCTGTTTATCAAGATTAATTACTTTGGCCCCCAATTCTATTGCTATATCTGCCGTGTTGTCAGTCGATGCATCGTTTACCACAATCAACTCAAAATTGGTATACTGTGAGTGGTTAATATAAGTCAGACAGGTCCGTAATAAATCCGGGCAGTTACGTGCAGGGACGATGATTGAAATGGGGACTGATTTTGAAGTTTTTGATTCTTTTATCATCTTAACATACTCGTCAATTTAAAAACAATAGTGAACACCTTTCATTTTTCATTTTCTACAGGTGCTTCGAGAAGGGGCAATTTTTTTATTTTCCAAATAGCATAGATTAAAAAACCCACCAAAATAAGGATACTCAGCGGTAAGAAAGGGCTTGAAAGGATCGGGTGGTCCGGAGGGTGTGTTAATTTCAATACTCGTAACCATGGAAACATTATCCCCTCGTGTAAAAATTGGCTCCATGATTCGATGACAGGTTCCCTTTCCATGCTCAATACCCATGAATGGAGCATTGCCGGAATTGTAAGAATCATTAACCATTTGTCTGAGAGCCGGTTAAAAAAATCACATGACATTAAAAACAAGAATGGAACAAGAGGAGCAAGGAATCGAAAACCGGTATTAAATTGCATACGGGAATACTGATTAGCTGCACAAAAGGTAACAAAAAGCACAAAAAAAGTGAGGATGAATCCTCTTTCCTGGGAAGAAATAATTAATGACGTTGATTTTTTCTTAGGGAAAAATGCCAATAATAAGATTGGGCCAAATGAAAACATCCCGTAATCATTACCAAACAAGTTTAAATAATAAAGATCTAAAGAAGGTAAATCAAAACCTCTCCAACCTCTATCGGTATAATTAACCGCCGGCATCCAGTATTGGGCAGGTAGAAATGGATTACCAAACATAACCCATTGTGTATAAAGTAGGAGAAGAACCGGGGGGATTGCCCCAAGAATAAAGGGAATGCTTATTTTAACCGATTCACCTATCGGTTTAATTTGATGAAAAGAATATACCAAATAGCCATATAAGACCAGGATTGGCACTACTCCGGAATAGTCGAAAAAAATAGTAAAACCAGCAAAAATCCCGGAAAGAAATAAATGGCTTCTTGAGTATTCAGTACCAGAGTCAATTATTTTCCGAAGGAAATAAAAAGAGAGGAAAGCCGAATACATCACAAACATATTATGATTTAGATATGCAGTTCGGAAAAATATTGGGGTTCCAAATGCAAACAGTAAAGAGTACCAAATTGCCCGCGAACTCGTTAAACCTTTTGAGATAAACAATTGAAATATCAATACTACCAGTAGAGCAGAAGCAGGAGCCATCACTAATACAGAAGTTAGGGCTGCTGAAGCTCCAAAACGTAGGTCTAATCCTCGTTCTTTGACCATTTTATAAAATTTTTGTCTTAGAGGGTATTTAGTGCGGTAGGTGGTATCGAGTTTCTGCTGTGCTGCCAGTTCTCGGGCTTTTGTTTTACCGATTTCCTCTAATTTGTCAAGTACTGGATCGAAAATGATTAAAGGTATTGCTCCAATGAGTGACACCCCTACATTGTTATTGATGTAAGCATGATTGTTTGTGTGTTTAAAAATATCAGGATGAAAACCCAGGTATTCATCAACTTGAAGAGTGCCATGTTCTGCGATTGTAAAAGCGGGGTAATGTTCCCTCACAATATTTGTGGCAAAATGAAGGGAATATATTATCCAGCAAGTAAGAAATATTTTGATAGCAATGACTGTTTGATGGTTTGCTTTGAATCTGTTCTTTACGCCCAATGCTTATACCCTATTCTGTTTTGGTACAGGTTCTCTTATGGTGGCCTTTACTGGGATTTCCCTTCCAATGGTATTCCTGACCACTCACTATACCACTGAATGGTTTCTTTTAACCCGGCTTCCAATGAATATTGGGGTTTCCAGTTCATCCATTTCTTTGCTTTGCAGCAATCAAGATATTGTTCTCTGATTTCATTCGATGCTTGATTCAATATGACCGGTTCTAATGTTTTTTTATCCATTAATTTTAAAATGGTATCAACAAGTTCCAATACCGAGAGCGGTTTCTCATGCCCAAAATTGAAAGCCTCTCCGGCAAAGCGCTTATCCGTCATCATTTCTGCCAGTTGCAAATAGGCATATACTGCATCCAGCACATAAAAATAATCTCTTACAAATTTTCCATCACTTCGGATAATCGGAGGTTCATTCTTTAGAGCAGACAGAATTGTGCCCGGAATAAGACGATTAAAATTCAGGTCACCACCACCAAATAAATTTCCACATCGAGTGACTGAAACAGGTAAATGATAGGTGTGGTAGTAAGAGAATGCGATCAGATCTGTACAGGATTTGGAGACATCATAAGGAAAACGTCCTTGCAAGGGGGTATCTTCTCGATAGGGGAGGTCCGTATGATCTCCGTAGGCTTTATCACTGGAGGCGACCACAATCTGTTCAATAAGAGTGGAACATTGTCGGCACGCTTCCAGGAGGTTCCATGTACCACGAATATTCGCTTCAAAGGTGGATAGGGGAGAACGAGCGGCAGTTCCAACGATGGTTTGTGCCCCCAGATGGAAGACCGTTCTAATTTCATATTCATTTAACGCTCTCACCAAAAGGTTATAGTCTTCCAGTGCTCCTCTTACCACGGTGACTTTATCTATCAAACCCGAATACATTAATTTACTTCGTGGAACCCAATCCCGGATTAAACATACCACGTTAGCTTTCCGTCTCAGCAATTCTTCTACCATCCAGGACCCCAACAGGCCTGTAGCACCTGTGACCAGTACATTTCTATCCCGCCAAAAATTTATTCCCAAATTTTCCATGGGGCTTCTCCGCTTAGCCATAATGATTCAAGAAGTTGTTTTTCACGTAAAGTATCCATCGGCTGCCAGAAACCATCGTGTTTAAACGCCATTAATTGATTTTCTCTTGCCAGCCTTTCTAATGGTTCTCTTTCCAGAATAGTTTGGGTGTCGGTTAAATAGTTGAAAACTTGGGGTTCAAACACAAAAAAACCACCATTGATCCATCCGGCATCGGTTTGGGGTTTTTCAGAAAACTCCTGAACCTGATTCCCTTGAAGCTTAAGAGCTCCAAATCGAGAAGGTGGATGAACTGCGGTAACGGTAGCTATTTTTCCATGGGATTCGTGAAATTTGACTAATTCGGTAATGTTCACATCCCCTAAACCATCACCATAGGTCACCATAAATCGTTCATTGCCAATCCAGGGTTTTAAAAGGAGAATTCTTCCTCCGGTCATGGAATCCAATCCGGTATCCACAACGCCGACTTTCCAGTCATTTCCTGCAGAATTCACCACTTCAATTTTCCCATCCTCAAGGTTGATGATATAATCGCTATGTCGAATGAAAAAATTATGGAAGTACTCCTTGATCATTTCCCCCTTATATCCACAGGCAATGATAAACTCTTTGAAACCGTGATGCGCATAGATATTCATGATATGCCATAAGATCGGTCGCCCCCCAATTTCTACCATTGGTTTGGGTCGGACCACGGTTTCTTCTGCTAAACGAGTACCTTTACCACCGGCTAAAATTATTGTTTTCATAATCACACCACCGTTGGGGTTGGAATGGGAATGATAAATTTGCCACCTCTTGCTTGATATTCTTGTTGCTGTCTCATAATCTCTTCGGCAAAATTCCAGGCCAGAATTAATACATAATCCGGTTGCCGCTCTAAAAGTTCGGAGACGGGCAACACGGGAATATGTGTACCCGGAGTGAAGAGACCGACTTTCATGGGATTTTTATCAACCGTGAAGTCCAGATATTGAGTGCTGATTCCGCAATAATTCAATAACGTATTTCCCTTTGCTGGTGCACCATAACCGGCAATGGATTTTCCCTGAGATTTGAGCTCATCGAGAAGTTGAAGCAATAAAGTCTTTGTATGTTGGACATCCCGGGCAAATTTATGGTATCGGTCAATGTTAGTGAGTCCAGCCTGCCTCTCTTCTGCCACCATCTTAAGAACAGCCTCCCCATGCTTCGGATAATTTTCCTGATGACCAGCATACATCCTTAACGAGCCACCGTGAACAGGTTTGTGTTCAATTTTCACCAGGGATAATCCAACACTCTCACATAATCTCATCAAAGTGGTCACTGAGAAATAACAAAGGTGTTCATGGTAGACCGTGTCATATTCCAATCTTTCTAAAAAGTCTCTGAGGTATGGTACCTCAACAATCACCATTCCCTCTGGTGAGATAAGCTCTTTACATCCACTCATAAAATCACGTGTTTCATCAACATGAGCCAGAACATTATTCGCAATGACAGCTTTGGCTGTACCATATGTTGCTTTGATATTCCGGGCAGTTTGATGGTTAAAAAATTCCGTTACAGTTTCGATGCCGCGAGAACGGGCTATCTCGGCAATGTTGATTGCCGGTTCAATTCCCAGTGTTTTTACCCCCAGTTCTTTGAAGCAGGTTAACAGGCTGCCGTCGTTGCTGGCGATTTCAATCACCAGATCATGGCTATCCATCTTCAATGTGTTCACCACCGTGCGTGAATATTCCTGATTATGTCTGGCGATGGTTTCTGAGGTACCGGTTACATAGATGTAATTCCGGAATAATACTTCGGGATGAATGACATCCAACAGTTGTACCAGAGAGCATTGTTGGCAGAAATAAACATCCAGAGGAAAGGAAAGTTCGGATTGAAACTCGTCTTTGCTTTTTAAAAAGGAATTGGCCAGGGGAGTTTCTCCCAACTCCAGAAACTTAATGAGGTTGGTGGAGCGGCATATTCTGCATTCTTTTCGTTTTTTGTGAATTTCCCGCAATGAACCGAAAGAAGTTGTCATGATGTTTTTCCCGTCGTATAAAATTAGGATTTAACATTTGTAGGAGATGTGGCTGATGTTTCGGTGACTAAATCATCACGATCGAATGGTTTGTTCTTCCATTGATTCATCTCCTTTGAAAAGCGAAATTTTAGAAGATGAGTGAAGAACTCCCACATGGTGGAGGGTTTGACATGGGAAGTTCCACCACTTCTCATTCGTGCGAACACATTTAACTCCATTACGCGCAGACCCATGTAATGAGCTTTAATCATGATTTCCGGATCCAGCAGCCACCCTTTGGATTGTATATCCATGGCCTGTAAGATTTTTCGGGGTAAAATTTTAGGGCTTCCATTCACATCGATTGAACCTAACCGTGGCCAGAGGATACGAATAAAGACATTATACGCTACTGAAACAATTTTCCGACGTAATCCATCCATCCGAAAACGGCGCCGAACTTTGCCCACTACATATCCATCACTTGCTGCTACTGCTTCAAAAAGCCGTACCACATCTTCTGCATCCACCTGACCATCAGCAGGTATCATCCCCACCCAGGGTGCTCTTGCCAGTGGGATACCACTTAATATCCCATATCCATAGCCCTGATTAATCTCCACTCGATGTGGAAGAATTTCCTCATATTTTTCTGCTAACTTGTGGATGATTTCTCCGGTACGATCCACAGAACCATTGTCTACGGCAATTAATTCCAGGCGATAACCCTTTTCTCGAAATGCTTCTACCAGTTTGGGAATTGTGTAGCCAAGGATTGCCTCTTCATTGTAACAGGGCATGACAAAGGATACATCCGGGAGTTGGTTTGTCTTTTTACCTTGTTTAGATTTGGTCATAATTTAAAGCCTCTATTACCAGTCATTCTTATAAAAAATTTTTTTGATGTAATGATCCTCTTTTGTTGAAAAAAGCAATGGTTCTTTGAATACCTTCTCGGATAGAGGTTGGAGGAGTCCATCCGGTAAATTGTTTAAGTTGGTCGATTGACACATCATCGTGATTCATTTCCTCCTTGCGAGTGGGGAGAGCGCCAAATTGCAAAAAATTATCCTGAATATTGAGGACATCTGCTGCGATCTTTACGAATTCTCTTACAGTTGTGAGTTTGCCGGTGGCCAGATTCACTATTTGCCCCGGTGGTGCATTGCAAACAGATAGTCGAATTAAGCCTTCAGCAACGTCTTCCACATAGGTAAAATCTCTTTTTTGAAATCCCTCGGTTAGGGGTATGGGGTGTTGATTTCTAGCAGCTTCAATTAAAGTCGGTAATAGCCTCTGAGGATGCTCACCAGGACCATAAACCGTGAAAAGTCGAGCTGTGATTCCTCTGACTCCGTACTTCTGCCCGTATGTTTTAACGGTTTCTGTGCCAGTTAATTTAGTTTGTCCGTATAATGTCGTAGGGTGGGGGATAGAGTCTTCAGATAGATTGCCGCCAATCGTTCCGTATTCCAGAGCGGAACCAATATGGATAAGTTGCAAGTTCTCTAACTTTGGTTCACTGAATACCCGTAAGTTTTCACATAATACACGGACTAAATCGGCATTCATCAAACGAGCCTGTTCCGGGTCTCTCTCTGAAGGGTCTACACCATACCCTGCCAGATTGAAAATAATCGATGGTTTAATATTTTTGATAGTAGAAGTAACATCAGAAAAGTTGGTTAGATCTATCTCTATTAATTCGCCGTTCACTGTGTATTCATTAAAAATTTTCCTACTTCGCCTGGAATCTCTCACGACTAAAAAAAGAGAACACCTAGTACCAGAAAGATATCTGGCTATCCATCGACCAATAAAACCGGAGGCACCCAGAATGAGAACTGGTAGATTCTCATAAAATTTTGCATTAGGTATTGTTTGCATTGCCTGTCTTCAGAAGCCTTCCAACTGATATGATATTTCTCTGAGTAATTTTGAGGTTGTTGAAAAATTGTCAAAAGAGACGATTCTGGATTTTGACAAATGGTGCTCTAGGATTGGGGGATTTAATTAACAATTTAAATGGAAACATTCTCACATAGATACACAATATGTGGATAAGGGAGCCAATCTGTTATTGGATAGGTCTCAATGCGATTAAAATATGGAGAAAGAGTAGAATAAAATTTTTTTTCATCCCAGTACCACATATCAAATCCTTTAGTCATCATTACATCCAGTATCCAGGTAAAAGCCAATTTCGGAAAAGGGTGTGTAGTGATATCTTTGATGATGAGTCTACCATCAGAGGTTAAATGTTGTGTACATCTTTCAATCAAATTCAGTTTACTTTGATCATCAATGTGATGTAGTAAATCAATCATTAGAATGGCATCATAATTTTCAGCAATATTAATTGAACGAGCATCACCAACGTTAAATTGGACATTGGTTAACCCAAGGCGAGATGCAGTTTCATTTGCCATATTTATTCTATTTTCATTTAGATCGTAACCGATGTAATAAATTTCAGGATAAAGTCCAGCGAAATAACATCCGAACAGGCCGAATCCACAACCAATATCCAAAATTCTTTTCTTCCCACGGAGACATAAACTCAGAATGTTTAATATATTAATATTAATGATGTTAAATCGAATTTTCGAATAAACCCTTACCAATTTTGAGTTATATTGAGAAACAATATAAGATAAATATTTTTTATAGCGAGTTGTGGAATAGTCAATGCCATTGAGAATAGGAGATTGACTGTTAATTTTAAATTGATCAGGGTGCGATAAACGACGCTTCATTTTCCAGGATTCCTTTTAACTTCATTGCAGACATTGGGCCCTTGATAACTTTATAACCGTTTCCAGTAATTGAGGGCCCCTCAACTAACCAAAATTTCCGGTCCTGATAAACAGAGAATAATCTGTTTCTTACTATGGAATTTATATCACGGGCAAATATAGGTTTGGAGGAGAAAAAATCGAAAGGATTATAAATAGCAGCGGATACATAATCGGGATGTGGAGGGCCCTGTATCAACACAATACTATTGTTAAATTGATCATTATGAATAAATCTTTTAATATCTGGTCTCATACCTCTGAAGTGATAATATTTATCGATACTTCTCCAGGGGATATAAATAAATAAGGTAAGAAGCGCCAAACTCAGAATTGGTAGTAAGGTAGGAGATAGGGAATAATCCTCAGGGCTATCACGATTGATAAGGTTGGTGAGAGTAGTTAATCCTCTTGCTGTTAAAATGACGCAAGGAATTATAATTAGAAACCAATAACGAGCACCAAAATCTGGTCCCCCATTATACCAGAAAAGACTGTAAAGCCCAATAATTACTGCCACAAAAAATAAGAGTTGCCAATCTTTTTTTTGAAGCTTCCCTTTTAACAAAAAGAAGCCAATAAATAAAATAGACCCAAATGGCCATCCGAACAAATCGGTATTGATTGAAAATAGGTTAAGCATTGAATTAACTACTACGTCTCTTAACCCGTGGCCCGGGAAAGGATCTAATGGCCAGTGGACGCCTTTATTCGGGCCGAAACCTAGAGAATAAATTCCTGGACCATATTTCCGGTCGAAATAAGCCACCAGAGGCGAATAAAAATAATCATTCATTAAAAGTTTATGATAAAATAAAAGAGCCGAACCGACAATTATAGTAGTAAAGCCCAGGATTAGTGTTGGAGAAAATCGAAAGGATCTTCCCTTCACAGGTAATGACCACAAACCGATAATAAAGGCCATTGCTAAAGCATCCATTTGTCTCGTCCAGACTAAAATCCCTAAAAATAGCCCTGTCCAAACCGCCCAGAGTATAGTTTTTTGTTCCCGCAGATTTAGTACTCCTAAGGTGGCTAATAAAGCACAAGTAAGAGTAAACATATGGGACATAAAATTCATTCCCATAAATATAAACCATGGACTTAT
>RFIL01000038.1 GCA_003695285.1 Calditrichota bacterium | reverse complement strand
GTATTGGGGTTAGGATTGACCTGTGCATATTCAGCTTCCACTTTAAATTTGGATTCAGCAGTGGTTTCAACAATGGGTAGCCAATCAAAAAAAGAGGTCAGGAAATTCGGACGGAAATCGAATGAGGTATTAAGATCCCAAACAAAATTACGGATAGGCTCCTGCCCAAGACGAATTCTTTGATCAAGGGTGGATTGGCTGTAGTAGATGGCGGTTAAACCAACAAATTTCCGTTCTCCGAAGTTATATTCCAGTCGGCCACCCAGAAGTGTTTTTTTATCCAGTTGGAATAACTGCCCCCGTTCATACTCAATCTCCACCTGAGCATCGGTTCGTCTGGCTTCCGGTGCAATGATTTCCAGGGTTCCGCTGAAGTAGTCAATGGTATAATCTTTATCCCGGGTCAGTTTTCGGCCATTCAATACCACCGTTTCAGAACCTTCCAGAACATTGAAGCCCAGTTCGTATTTATTGGAAATCGCCTTGGTAGTAATCTCTAACTCAAATTTACTCCGAGCTCGCTCCTCGGTGGTATTGGTAATGTCATAAATTTCAACATGGCGATCTTCATCAAAAAAGAAGGGGCTATTAGGGGGCGGATCAAAGGGGCGAAGCGATGGAAAAAAGAGATAACCATTCCCGAGATCAAAAATGAAGCGCCGGTTTAAATCAACGATTTTATCTCCCCCTTCCACCACCTGGTCCTGTTCGTTTACCCGGTCTAATCCGAGCAAATAATTATAGGTTTTTCCACTTTTTTGATCCACATCCTGGTCTTCCCCGGTGACTGAATAGATGACGCGCAAGTCAAATCCCTCCGGAGAGATTCCTGAAGCACCGAGATTATAGACATTGCGCATGGTCAGATTCCAGGCCGGGTAGCTGGGATTATTGGCCCGGGGTTTAATCAGCTTGAGGGCAATGACCAGAGAGGAATCGTTAGCTGCCAGAGAGTCTATATCCTGGAAGAGCATCCCAACCTTGGTTAAATTAGATTCATTGGGCCCATACGAATAGGCAATAGCGATGATCTCATTATCCTGAGGGGTACTCTTCAACCAGAAAATTCCGCGCTGAAAATCGTATTCGTAATCTTCCCCCGGCGTCAGCCGTTCAAATCTTCCTTTTTCCACACTGCCTGGAACTTCTTCCACATCGGTCAAATCTCCCCCATATTCATCCAGAAGTGAATCGGGGTTCAGAGCCGCCACCCCCTGTCGGGTTTCGCTGAATGGAGTCTGGAGGCTGGCGGTCTTCCAGACATCCAGCTGGAGTACCTTCCGGTTGGGATCGAGAACCAGGATCCAGTTCTGGGTATCTATGGAAGATTCATAAGTTTGGAGATAATAATCATCCACAAAAAAGAAGCGATTTCGTTCATATTCATAATCCTTAATCCGACGGGTCTGTTCTTTGGAGGCACCTGTGATACTGAGTTTTTCGTTCTCCCCCCGCTGTAAACTGGCGATCCCGGTAAATTTGAAGTTGCCTACCTGCATCTCAGTCTTTAAACCAAACAATCCCTGGTGATTGGAACTGGTGGAGACATAGCGTGTTGAGGGGAGCGAAAGATTCACATTCCCTGCTTCAATTTTCTGAACGATTTCATCCTCATCCCCCTGATAGTGTAACTTCAGGGTGTTCTCAAAATCAAAGGTGGCTTCACTATTCTGGTCAACGGAGACGGTTACTTTATCACCAACTCGTCCTTCTACCTGAAATTGTTGCGTCTGTTTGAATTTGGGAGAGAAGGTTCCGCGCTCTTCAAAAGAGCTGACTGCGGATCCCTCCCGGGATTCGGTACGACCGGCCAGCTCAAATGTAATGTTTCCCGAGACTCGCAACCCAACCCGATCTCCTCCAAAAATACGTTTAAAAGCTTTACTTTTGATGCGAACCGGGATGTTTAATACAATCCCTGTTCCTCCCCGGTTGGCGTGTTCCAGGTGGGTTTGTAAAACTTTTTGAATCCATTTTTCACGATTGTCGAATTTTATTCGCTCCTGAATATAATAATCCAGGCTCATGGTTTGTGGCAACCGATAAGGTCGGTCATAGAATGTTTCAGAAATGGTAATAAATTGATGGGTGCTATCAAGGGTGACTTTTCGCTGGAAACGAAAGAAACGGGGCTGATAGATGGTAGAGTCCACGAAGAAGTGTTGCAACCCCCGATAGGTCTTCTCAAAAAGAGGTGTGACCCCCGGAGGTGCTGAAGGTGCTTTTAACTCCTGTGCAACAAGTTGGGTTGGACTTGCCAGCGCAAGCAGCACAAGGAGAAAAACTACCGAACAAATTACTGCGTGCCTCTTACTGAACATGGAAAAATTAATCAACAATTCCTCTTAACCAAGTTAGTTCGTAGCGTTTTTCTCCTTAGTACTACCTCCGTTTTAGTTCGGCGATTAATATATCCAACCCTCAGGATTGAAACAAGCCTAATGTGTAATTTTTCTGTTACTTAATTGAGTAACATTTTGAAAATTATTCAAAAAAGAAGAGGAAACCGAATCAACAATCCTGAACTTTTTCTAAGGCCAATTTATAAATCCTTTCGACCTGTTCTTCAATGGAGAGATTGGTGGTGTCAATCACCACAGCGTCGGGGGCCTGAGTGAGGGGACCATGGGCACGGGTGCTATCCGCTTCGTCTCTGCGAATGATCTCTTTCAGCACCTGGTCAAAATCAGCTTGAATACCGCGTTCTGCCAGTTCCTTCACGCGTCGCCGGGCTCTTTCCTCCGCACTCGCTTTCATGAAAATTTTCAGTTCTGCATCGGGGAAAACCACGGTGGTAATGTCCCTTCCATCCATGACAATGCCCCCCTCTTTTCCCATCTCCCGCTGTTTGGCAACCAGAATTTCTCTCACTCGAGGATTTGCTGCCACCGGACTGATTTCTTTTGTCACCTCCGGGCTTCGTATTTCTTGAGAAACATCTTCGCCATTGAGAAAGGTTCGTAGCTCTCCCCCCTCCATTTTGAATTGAATCACGGCGCTTTCCGCCAGTTGCGCCACTTTATCAAAATCTGTGGTGGGAATGTTTTTACGGAGTGCCAATAAGGTTACCGCGCGATACATCGCACCGGAATCAATGTATAAATAACCCAGTTTCTTCGCAACCAGTCGGGCTGTGGTACTTTTTCCGGAAGCAGCAGGACCATCAATTGCCACCACAATTTTCTTTTTCACATTCGTATCGTTCATTCATCAATCCTGGAGGTTTACTCGGATAATTCCTGTTGCACAGCATCCTTTTGAGATTCCACTAATTGCTTTAACTGTTGTATTTCCTCTGATGTCAACTCTCGCCATTCACCGGGTTTCAAATCGTTGACAGTCAATCCCGCAAAACTATAACGATGAAGCTCTTCCACCTGATAGCCCAGAACATCAAACATCCGCCGAATCTGTCGATTACGCCCCTCATGAAGTTCCACCTCCAGGTAACTGCGATTATCAATCCGTCGCAGTTCTGTGGCTTTACAGGGTGCGGTTAAACGACCATCCAGTTCAACTCCGTTTTGGAATTTATGAAGATCAATGGGACGGATAAGTTTATTTAACAATACACGATACACTTTTGAAACTTGAAAACGGGGATGCATGAGATAATAAGCCAGTTCGCCATCATTGGTAATTAATAATGCGCCGGTGGTGTAGTAATCCAATCTTCCTACCGGGAATAGTCGTTCCGGAAGTTTCAATAAGTCGATAACGGTTTTCCGCCTTTTTTCATCCTTAACAGTGGTTACGGTACGCAATGGTTTATTCATCAGGATATATATAAACTGTTGAGGTGCTCTTACTTCTTGCCCTTCAAAGCAAACCACATCCTTCTCGGGGTCGATTCGGACCCCCATCTGGGTGACGGTTTCTCCATTGACAGTTACCTTCCCCGCTTTGATATAATTGTCACAACTCCGCCGGCTTCCGACACCACATATCGCCAGATATCGGTTCAGGCGGATCATTTTATTCGGATTCTTCTGGGGTATTTTCTTGCTCATGTTTTTGGTCATCTGTTTCCTGTTTCAATCCTAATAATTCAGGAGCCAATTCTTCCAGGGTCTCCGGATCTAACCGCTCCTTTAATTCTGCATCTGCAGCGACGATTTCGTCCAGTTCTTTTAACCTGGGTAAAGCGGAAATGTCTTCCAGTCCAAAATATTCCAGAAATTTATCAGTGGTTTTATAGAGATATGGATTCCCGGGACTGTCCGCTGTACCGGCAATGGTTATCAGGTTTCTCATTAACAACGTTTTGATGACCCCGTCTGCGTTAACTCCGCGAATTTCTTCAATCTCATGTCGAGTGACCGGTTGTTTGTAAGCAATAATAGCCAGAGTTTCCAGAGCTTTGGTACTCAGCCGGGTTTGTTGTTTTTTCGAATATAAGCGTTCGATGTACTCAGCATATTGAGGTTGAGTAAACAGCTGATACCCACCAGCCACCAGTTGAACACGAAAGGACCGTTGAGTGGTCTCATACACTTCATTCAGATGGTTCACCACTCGCTGCATTTCGACCCCTTTAAATTC
>RFIL01000286.1 GCA_003695285.1 Calditrichota bacterium | reverse complement strand
GAGAACGATGCCCGGACCTTCACGAATTTTTTCCAACTTCTTGCCAGATTGAAGAAACCTTCTTACATCGTTCCTGGTCCAAATGATGCCCCGGAACGTTTCTTTTTGCAGGCTGCTTTCAATCGAGAATTCGTGACTCCCGAGATATACATGGTTCACCGAAGTTTTGCCCCATTAGGAAGGAATTTTGTGGTAGCCGGCTTTGGTGGAACCATTACCGATGACTGGAGAGAACACCAGATGTTTTTGATGTATCCGGGATGGGAAGCAGAGTTCTCCCTTGATTTTCTCAGACATCTGGATCAGGAAAAAATTTTACTGTTCCATACTCCACCAGCCGAAACAATTGAAACAGATAGCAGTAAACAGGGCTCAGAAACCATCAGTTATCTGATAAAAACCCATAACCCTCAGTTGGTTATCTGTTCCAGAGAGGATGGACAGAAAGGGAAACTCTGGATTGGTGATTCTCTGGTGGTTGCTCCTGCCCCCTTGAAGGAGGGTTATTATGCCGTCATTGATACTCGAGAGAGGGTGGTTGAATTTGGGGATTTACGGTAGGCTCTCAGTCCCTGGTTAGAAGTGAAATACCACGGGAAGGAGGTGATGGTGATGACAACTCACAAACAGATAAGGGAGCTTCTGGAGTTCAAAAGCGAAGATTATCCGGTGATTTCATTTTATCTTAACACCCATGTCGGAGAAATATCTCCGGATGAGATCAAAGCGCAAGCCCATAGTCTGATTCGTTTACAGGAAAAGAAATTATCACACAAACCCTTCTCTCATGCTCAGCGAGAATCATTAACAAAAGATTTCCAGAAAATTTATCAATTCCTTGAAGAAAAACCGGAGTTTAATTTCAAAGGTCTGGCCATCTTCACCTGTTCATCTAAAAATTTCTGGCAGGTGTATGAGCTACCTCAAAAAGTGAAGGATTCCCTGATTGTGGATTCAGATCCCTACATCCGTCCCTTGCTGGCCATACTCAACCAATTCCACCGACTGGCGTTTTTGCTGGTTGATCAACGACGCGCTCAATTGTTCGAACTCTTCATGGGTGAGATTAAAGATCATACTGAGTTAATGACAGCAGATGTGCCCTCCCGTGTTCGATATGCTGGTTGGTATGGATTAGAAGAAAAACGAGTCAGTCGCCACATTGAACAACACATCCAGGAGCATTTTAAACAGGTAGCGGTGAAATTGTATCTCCTCTACAAGACTCATCAATTTGACTATTTTATCTTAAGTGCACAAAAACATATTTTACCGGAATTTGAGCAACACCTCCATACTGAAATCCTGGACAGAGTCATAGAACGATTGGATATCGAACCGTTTACCTTATCCCTCAATGAGGTGAAAGAAAAAGCCCTGGAGATTGAAAGACGATTTGTAGAGTCCCGATTGAATGAAGAGGTTGAAAAATTAATTACCGAGGCTCAGAAAGGTCGTCTGGCGTCATTGGGAATCCAGAACACTCTTGAAGCTGTGAATAAAAAAGCAGTTCGAACCCTCTATCTGGTAGAAGATATGACCATAAGCGGAAGGGAATGCCATAACTGTGGGTATTTGACCCTTGACGAAAAAGAATGCCCTGTTTGTGGAAAAGTAACTGAGCCGGTTCAGGACCTGTTTGATGAGGTTGTAGAAGCAGTTCTATACATGAATGGAGATTATTATACCCTGCCTCCAAATACCTTGCTCAGGGAATATGGAGGTATTGGTGCATGGTTGCGCTTTAAATAGAAAATTGGGGGCTGTCTAAAAAGGTAACCCTGTTATTCTGAGCGGAGCGAAGAATCTCACGTTATATGAGCAAATCAGGAGATTTTTGTCACTTCGTTACTCAGAATAACAATAAAGCAAGCCTTTTAGACAGCCCCTTAATGCTACCGTAGCAAAATCATTTTCCGGACTTTTATATAATTTCCCGCGTGTAGACGAAATAAATAAATACCCGTCGCTACATCAATTCCATTATCATCCTTTCCATTCCATTCCACAGAGTATGTTCCTGCTTTTTGAAATCCCGTAACCAGAGTGGCAATCTTCTGGCCTAATACATTATATACCGCCAGTTCTATCTCGGTTGCTACCGGTAGCCGATAACTGATGAGTGTTTTCGGGTTGAAGGGATTGGGAAAATTCTGAAACAATTCAATCTCCGCAAAGGAAGGTGCTGAATTCTGAGTAGGATCTTCAATTCCGGAGACTTCTCCGAAATCCAGTAATGCCTGAGTGATAATTTGTTGAGCACTGGATTGTTCCATGTAATAAAGTGGAAATCCAATGATGATCAGTTTCGGGGAGCTTCCCAGATGGCGGATGGCCACCGGTTCCCCGTTCAGAGGAGAAGGAGGATTGGCGGAACTGATGTATTGGTAAATAACCTCTGTTTCATTGGGGAATGCCAGAGAAGAGAAGGCTTCCATGGCAGTGAGGCGTCCGCCGAAGGAAGGGGGAACTTTGTTGCTATCCACCGCTACTTGAGGATAGCCCGGCAATTGCGGCGATCCTCCGGTGAAATCCAGTTGAGGATTGGTCAAGACCGAATCAAGGAGCATGACATCGTAAACAAAATCACCCGGAGAGAAATCCATCTCAGTTTGATTAATTCCCGAAGCACTGCTGACCAACTGCCATCCGGTGAATAGAAGATTTCCCCCATTTTCAACATATTTCCGCAAAGCCGTGGTGTGATTTTTAATGGGGTTGTCAGGAATTCGCACATCCGAATGCAAGATAACGGTGGAGAAAACCCCCAGGTGGGCATCCAATAATTCCTTCCCGAGAGCAACACTGTCGGCAATATCCCACTCCCCGGCAATGGTAAAATTTGATAAGATTTGGTTGTAGTAGGTATCCACTTCTTCATCTGTTGGAAAAAGCAAATTTCCTCCCGGTCCATCTTTGCTGTCATCGATCACCAGGATGCCCATGTCGTGAGTTGCTAATTGACCAAAAACCGGGGAAGAAGGAGGGCTCAGATTTCCATCCGCATCTTCTGCCTGAATGGTATATTGATAAAAGACATGCGGTTGTGCGGTATTGTCCAGAAATTGGGTTTGTGAAGTATCCACGGTAAAGGTCACCGTGTTATTGTCCGGGTCTGTTCGGGTGATGATATAATTCGCCAAATCCAGTTCTCGATTGGCGGTCCACCCCAACTGGATGTGAGAAGGGGTGGAGGTTGAATTAAAGTTCTGTGGTGTTGCCGGAAGATTTCTGGGAGTTACCAGAACTTCATTCGAAAAGATACTCTCATTACCATCCACATCCAGGGCAGAATAAGAAATATAAATGGGGATATCCGGAGTTAATCCGCTTAAAGTATATTCAGTAACATTTCCCACCGGTGTAATCATTTCATAAAACAAGGAATCCGCATATCGCCAGGCAATTCGATAACCGGCAAAATCAGGCTCAGTATTGGT
>RFIL01000285.1 GCA_003695285.1 Calditrichota bacterium | reverse complement strand
AGGTGGTTATTTAGGCCCCGATTTAGGGCGCATCGGTAATAAAAGTACCCGGAAATTCATTTTCCAGAAAATTAAAAATCCCCGTTATTTTGAACCCAACTCGACCATGCCTCAATTTAATTTCACTGATGAGCAAATTGCGAATATTACCGATTATCTGTTCGATGAATATACAGACTATGATTTATTAGACATTTTTGATGAAGATACAACCGTGGCAAAAAATGATTCGGCTACAATAGACCTGGGGCGACGCCTGTATAAAGAACTCCGTTGTATGAATTGTCACCTGTTGAATACCGGAACCCCCTGGATGCGAATTGGTCCGGTATTGAGCAAAATCGGTGATAAGTCTCCCTCAGAATTTGATTTTGGTAAGAGTGATATTCCCCGAACCCGTGAGAATTATATTTTTGAAAAAATACGAAATCCCAGAGCCTTTGCTACCCTTGAACATCCGCAGAAAATGCCCCTGTTCCCTTTGAATAATCACGATATTTTTGATCTCACTATCTTTTTGAATAGTTTGAATTCTCGTCAAGTGCCCTCTCCGCGGTTCGCTGCATACCCGGACACCACTTTGTATCAGCCGGAAGGGGAGTTTGGACAGATCGTTGAAAAATTTCAATGCTTTTCCTGTCACCGAATTAACGGTAGAGGCTTCAATCTGGCTTATGATCTCTCCATGGAAGGAAGTCGAGTTCAGCGAAAATGGTTATATGATTATTTGATGATCTCCTATAGTATTCGACCCATTCTTGTAGAGCGAATGCCCATCTTTAATTTTACGCCTCATGAAGCCGAAGTTCTGACGGATTACATTATGGAACATCTCACATCCAGTGAAATTCCGGTTGGGCTGGAATCAAAACTAACCCCTGAATTGAGAGCAGAGGGTAAGATCCTCTTTGATAAAAAAGGATGTATGGCCTGTCACATCCTGGGAGATAAAGGTGGCTATGTGGGGCCAAGCTTTACCGCGGGCGCACTTGCCGGAGACAAATTGCAGGCGGGATGGATTTATAAATGGTTAAAAAATCCACAGGAAATTGTGCCAGGAGTCCTGGAGCCGAACTATAATCTAAGTGATGAAGAAGCACTGGCTATTACTGCATATCTGATGAGCTTGAAAAAATAAGGGATAGAGAATGATGAGGATGGTACAAAATAGCACAAAGATTATAATAATGCTGTTGGCAGTCACCCTTCCATTGGTGGTGGGATGTCACTCAAACCGGGAAAAAAGTGACCTGGCTTCACAGGATACATTATCGGATTCTCTTTCTAAAGCGGTTGTCACCAAAACATTTGATGATGTGTTTCAAAATCCTTATGAGGATATGGGGTTGACAAGAGAAGAGTACAAAGGTAAAGTTTTATATGACCATTATTGTGCAGTTTGCCATGGTAAACAAGGGGATGGCAACGGGTTTAACGCCTTCAACCTGGAAAGTTCCTTTAATGTTAAACCGTTTAATTTTACGGACTCCACAGCAATGGCCACTGTCAGCCAGGATGAACTTAAAAAAGCAATTACCGAAGGCGGACCGGCCGTTGGAAAATCTCAATACATGCCTCCCTGGGGGTATACTCTATCAAAAGAAGAAATCAATCAGGTAATAGCATATATCTTAACCTTTAGTAAAAAAGAAGAGTGATAGGTGTCTATCCCGAAAGGATATCTCATCCGTTTAATTTGGTTACTGATAGTCTCGATTTGTATACCCTTAAAAACTTTATGGGGACAGCATCATTTAATAAGACCCCATGATGCAGGCAATTATACCTCCCTGTTTTATATCCGTGATGTTTCCGATGGTCCTCTCCATAATCATCCCGGTTTTGATACCTTTTCTCAAAATACTGATGGAATGTTTTTTACTGTAATGTATCCGGGGAAAACCATGGGTGCCGGAATTTCCATTGCCTATCTTAACCGGGCTATTACATTGAGAAACGCCGCAGGCAAATTAGAGAACCATTCCCTCACCGGATGGGGAGATCTCTCACTGGTAGCGAAGTACCGATTTGGGATTTACAAAAAATTTTCTTTTCAGGGAAAAAAACGCTTATTAAAGGCAGTCGTCTGTTTGATTTCATCTCTTAAACTACCCACAGCTACTGCTACCGGTTATGATTCCGGCGGAAAACGATTTTCTCCCCCCCTTTCCCTGGGAAATAAAGCAACTGAATTTTCCTTCGGATTTGCATTCCATACAGATACCCAAAAATATTTCCGAATACATGGTCATCTCTCCGCCACATTTCCTCTGAAATATGCACAGTTCAATCCCGGAAAATCCCTTCATTATAATTTGACTTATATACCGGTGCACCTGGGGATTAAAAATTTCCTGTACCCTGAGATTGGTATAAAAGGAATATGGCATGGTAAACACGCTATGAACGGTGTGGAGGTCTCAGATTCTGGAGGCAGTCAATTAATGCTGGCACTCGGGATGAGTTCTGTGTGGTTGTATCTGGGCAATAGTCGCATCTTCACAATGCTTGAAATCACAGCTATGTTACCGATACACGATACCTTTCATTATGGTCAGGCACTGTCATCCGGAATATTGGGGGGGATTCGTTTTTTTCGGAGATAAATCAGATGCTTACCTGTTTTAGATAAGGTTTCATTTCTTTTCAGCTTACCGTTTTCCTTTACCTTTCACCCGAAACTATTCAGATCCTGGCGGTGGAATCAGGAATTTTAATCGATAGCCTTCTGATAAGGAGATTATTAAAAGTTTCTGATTTTTTTCTTTTTCCTTGTTTTTTTGTCTAAAATAAGGGATATTTGTGGAAAAAAATGGTTAAATTTCCACTAAATTCCACTAATTAGGCGTCGATATATATAGCATGAATGGATTTTGGGGCAGCTTTAGAAGCACATTAGATGCGAAGGGGAGAATCAATTTTCCCGCTAAGATTCGCAAGAACTTAAAGGAAGAGGATGAAGATACTTTGATCCTCATCCGTGGAAGCGAGAAATGCATCGTCGCTTTTCCGTTGACTTCCTGGCATAATTTTGTTCGAAAAATTAAAGAGAAAGTAGAAAATGATCGGCAATTTGGAATTATTGCCCGACGCTTGATGTTTGAGGCCAGTGAACAAAAAATCGATAAACAAGGGCGTTTGAACCTGACGACCGGATTGATTGAATACGCCCAATTGAATGGTGAGGTGTTAATTGTCGGACACGAGGAAAAAATTGAAATCTGGAACCCGGCCAAATATCAGGAAATTGTGGAGGCCACAGAGGTAGATTTTCAATCATTTACTCGTGATCTGGATATTTAATCAATGGCAAGGATGGCATTGTGATGAAGCAGGAATTTCATCAGCCCGTGCTGATGGAGGAAGCAGGGAAATTTCTCATCCAGCGCCTGGATGGAATTTACGTTGACTGCACGTTAGGAGGAGGCGGTCATAGTGCTTATATTTTGGAACATCTCTCTCCGGAAGCTTTTCTGATTGGGCTGGATGCGGATGCTGATGCGATTTCGCACGCCCGGGAACGACTATCCCGCTTTCCCAATGTCTATCTTCGCCAGGCTTTTTACGATCAACTGGAAGTTGTCTTAGTAGAACTCGGAAAATATCCGGTTGATGGCGTGTTGTACGATCTGGGAATTTCATCATATCAGGTGGATAATCCGCAGAAGGGGTTCAGTTATCAGGCGGAAGGTCCCCTGGATATGCGCTTTGATCCTGTGCAACAAAAAGTAACGGCAGCGGATGTCGTCAATCGTTACCCGCGGGAAGAATTGGAGCGGGTGATTCGTGAATACGGAGAAGAACGACACTGGAGAGCGATTGCACGAGAGATTGTTGAAGCACGACAGGTTCGACCGTTTCAGACCACGGGAGAGTTGGTGGATGTTATCCGTACGGTGGTTGGTGAACGTTTTTTGGTTAAAACCTTATCCCGTGTGTTTCAGGCATTGCGGATTGAAGTCAATCAAGAACTCCGCAGGTTGTCCCTGGCACTGGATGCCGCCTTTCGGATGTTGCGAGAAGGAGGGCGTCTGGTGGTAATTAGTTATCATTCTCTGGAGGATCGCATTGTAAAACGTTTTCTTCAGGATAAGCAGAAGGAATGTGTCTGTCCTCCGGATTTGCCCCGTTGTGTGTGTGATAAGGTGCAGGAGATGAAGATATTGACCCGCAAACCCATTGTACCGGGACCGGAGGAGATACGAAAAAATCCGCGTGCCAGAAGTGCACGCATGCGGGTCGGTGAAAAGGTAGTACCGTTTAGTATGGAGTGAGAGGGTAAGGATGGCAAAAGCGAGGAGAGTAACGACATCGCCGCGAAAATCAACCCGGCGGCGTCGAACATCGACAGCTGGTCGACGGAAGAAAACCTCTTCCAGCAAAACCGTACTTCAGGTCAAAAAAGGGGTACGGAATGCGGTTTATGGTTTCTATTCCATCAGTCTGGTCTTTCTGCTTCTGTTAATGGGAAGTGTCGCATTCCTGGCCTATCAATGGAAAAACTTTCAGATAACCGAGTATTCGAAAGAGATACAGCAGCTTAAGGCAGAGATTTTACGTCTGAACAGTGAAAAAAGCCGACGGGAGGCTTTAATCAACTCCGAGTTGATGGAGTATCATCGGATTGCCCGTCTGGCAAGAGAGAAGTTAGGATTGAAGCCGGCAGCGAAAGAACCTGTAATCTTATCGGTCGATAAAAACAAACTGGAATACTATGTTCAAAAAGATGCAAAAGCAGATAAACCGAAACCGGAATAGGGTTCCGGGGGGCGAGGTGTCCTCGACTCGGATTATGGTCCTGGCCATCTTTTTTCTGGTGGGCTTTCTTCTCATCGGAATAAAGTTGTTTCTGGTTCAGGTGGTTGAACATACCAAATATAAGAACATTGCCCGGAATCATCTGGAGCATCAGAGAGAAATTCCGGCTCAACGGGGAACCATCTGGGACCGACATCATCAAACTTTAGCAGTGGATTTGATTCATTTCTCATTGGGGGTGCGTCCCCGGTTGGTTCAGGATGTGGGCAAAACGGCACGTCTGCTCTCCCGAATACTTGACATCTCTTATCAAAAGCTGCTATCCAGGATGAAAAAACAGAGTCCGTTTGTATATGTCGCCCACCGTTTAAGTCCGGAAAAAGCAAATGAAATCCGGAAATTACGGCTAAAAGGGGTAGTACTTGAAAAACGGTTTAGCCGCTATTATCCCATGAAGGAGATTGGTGCACAGGTCGTTGGATACTGTGACTTTGACAATCAGGCTGGTGCCGGTCTGGAGCTAAAATATGATGAACTGCTTCGGGGAAAACCCGGTAAAAGTATCTTTTTGCGGGATGCCCTGGGAAACCAGATACCCAATTTAGATTTTCCCACTTCCGATCCTATCAATGGTATGTCACTGGAAACCACAATTGATCTGGTCTATCAGAGTATCCTGGAAGAAGAATTGAAAGCTACGGTGCTCTCTCATAAAGCACTGAGCGGTTCAGCCGTCCTGCTTGACCCCCGAACCGGAGAAGTTCTGGCAATGGCGAATTACCCGGGGTATGACCCCAATCGTTATAATCAGTTTCCTGTTGACCATTATCGTAACCGTGCTATTACCGATGTGTATGAACCCGGTTCCACTTTCAAAATGGTCACTCTGGCGGTGGCTCTGGAGGCTTATGCTCTGAATCTGGATAAAAAAATTGTCAATTGTGAAAATGGAAAATATAGATTGGGTCGAAAGGTGATTTCTGATCATCAGCCATTTAAATATTTAACGGCACGACAGGCATTTGAGCGCTCTAGTAATATCGGTATCATCAAGCTGGCTCAAAAGTTTTCCCCGCTGGTCTTTTTTCGTTATGCCCGGGATTTCGGTTTCGGCACCATGACCGGAATCGATTTGCCTGCCGAAGCCAGCGGTATTCTTCATACACCGGACCAATATTCGAAGTATTCCCTCTCCTATATGAGCATAGGATATGAGGTTGCTGCTACTCCTTTGCAGATTGCTGCCGCCTATGGTGCAATTGCCAATCAGGGAATTTTAATGCAACCCTTTGTGGTGCGGAGAATTTTAGATGATACCGGACAGCCCATGAAAGAACAGCAGCCGGTTATCATCCGACGGGTGGTAAAAGCAGAAACAGCAGAAAAAATGAAAGAAGTGCTGGTGGGGGTAGTAGAGCATGGAACGGGTCATACCGCTTATTTAGAAGGTGTTAAAATTGCCGGAAAAACTGGTACCGCTCAAAAGCTGGACGAAGCCACCGGAAGTTATACTTCGAATCGACATGTGGCGTATTTTGCCGGTTTTTTTCCGGCAGATAAGCCACGTTTTGTTCTGGTGGTGGTTGTCAATTCCCCTCGCCGTGGGTATTACGGCAGCCAGGTTGCCGCCCCTGCCTTTAAGGATATTGTTGAAAGAATCATTGGTCTACCAGGCAATTCTACTCCGACAGAGATTGAACAGGCAGGGGTGCAATGGGCATCAACACAGCAATTTTTGGTCCCTCTGGAAGGGATGGGAATTAAGACGGCTCAAAACATTCTGGAGTCCAGAGATTTACGATATGAAATTATAGGTAATGGCAACATCGTTTACAAACAGGAACCCGCTGCCTACAGTGAAGTTACAGAGAAGACTAAAGTAAAGTTGTTTACCGAAGGTAATGTGAAATCGACCGGAAAGCGGATGCCCAAACTCAAGGGGTTAACTCTACGGGAAGCGCTTCAAGTATTAAATACCCAGGATTTGACGGTGAAAGTTGAAGGGAGTGGGATTGTATATAAACAATATCCGGCACCCGGTACTCCCATTTCTTCAAAAATTGAAATAAAATTGGTATGTAAGCCATCATGAAACGAATGTCTGAAATTTTAACAGAAATACCAACCCTGGCGGTAAAAGGGGATCTTTCTATGTTGATTAAAGATCTCCATTACGACTCCCGCAAAATAACCCCGGGAGATGCCTTTGTTGCCATCAGAGGGTTTCAACAGGATGGGCATCGTTTTATTGAACAGGCTTATGAGAAAGGGTGTCGGGCCTTTGTCGTCGAAGATATGGTTGATCTGAAAGATGCGGTGGTGGTTCAGGTTAAGGATACCCGTCGCTGGCTGCCTTACCTGGCGTTGAATTTTTTTGATCGGGTTGCTGAGCATCTGAATATCATTGGAATTACTGGCACCAATGGTAAAACCACGACGGCTTATATCCTTCATTCCATTTTGCAGAAAGCCGGGTGGAAAACCGGTTTAATTACCACTGTGGAAACACGATTCGGAGAGGAGCAATTCCCTTCTGAGAGAACCACACCGGAAGCTGTCGATTTGCATCGTCTTTTTTCAAGGATGTTTCGAGTGGGATGTAAGAGTGTGGTCATGGAAGTTTCCTCTCATGCCCTGGCTTTACATCGGGTGGATGGAATCCCCTTCCGTGCAGCGGTTTTTACCAATCTGGGGCGGGATCATCTGGATTTTCATCATTCGATGGAGGAATACTTTCGAGCAAAATTAACCCTCTTTCAGTTTCTGGGACAAAACGATCGAGCTATTGTCAATCTGGATGATGAATACAGTGAGCGAATTATAAGGGTCACAGATGGAGATGTCTTAACGTATTCCATGAATCAGCCAACTGCCACGGTGAGTCTGAGAAAATATCAACCATTATCTGAGGGGATGGCTCTGGAGTTTAATGTGCCATCCGGAACCCTTTTTTGTTCAACCTCTCTGGTGGGCAAGTTTAACATCTATAACATCATGGCAGCGGTAACCACTGCTCTCTCTCTGGGAATCAGTGAAGAGAAGATTACGGAAGGGATTGAGGCACTGGAAAGAATTCCCGGCAGAAGCGAACCTTATCTTTCTTCCCGTGGATTTAAAATTTATATTGACTATGCCCATACTCCGGAAGGATTGCAACGAATGCTGGAGGCATTGCTGGAATTTCAACCCCAACGGTTGATAGTGGTCTTTGGCTGTGGCGGTGACCGGGACAGAGATAAACGTCCGATGATGGGTAAGATTGCTGAGGATTATGCGGATATCATTATTCTCACCAATGATAACCCGCGCTCGGAAGACCCCATGGCAATCATCGAAGATATTAAGCAGGGAATCTATGATCAATCACGAGTAACGGTGATTCCGGATCGGCGGGAAGCCATCCTGAGCGCCCTCTCAATGGCACAAAAAAATGAAATTGTACTCATTGCCGGTAAAGGGCATGAGACCTATCAGGAGTTTAAAGGGCGAAAAATTTTTTTTGATGATCATCAGGTGGTGGAAGGGTATCTCCAACAAAATGGATGAGGTTAAAAATAGAACAAAACAAGGTAAAAGCGTGTGATACAGGTTCGAGAAAAATTGTTGCTTCAATCATTTTTATCGGGATATGATGGATTGAAAAAGATAAAGGGTAAGGTCGATAGGTTATCCTACGAGCGATTATCCATCGACTCTCGTACCATCGAACCGGGAGAACTTTTCCTTGCCCTGCATGGAGAGAATCATGATGGGCATGCTTACATCCCCCAGGTTGTTCAAAAAGGGGCCTCCGGAGCTATCGTGGAAAAGTCCTGGTATAACGCCCATCCGGACGAGATACCTTCTGATTTCCCGCTGGTGGTTGTGGAAAACACCCTTCATTTTTTACAACAGTTAGCTGCCTGGCATCGGCGTCAATTTGAAATACCGGTGATAGGCATAACCGGTTCTAATGGTAAAACGACGACACGGGAAATGACTGCCCATGTGTTGAGTCGTCGCTATCGGGTGTTTCGGAATGAAGGAAATAAGAATAACCACATTGGGGTGCCCTTGATGTTGTTACAATTGAGGGAGGACCATGAAGTTGCTGTATTTGAAATGGCCAGCAACCATGCCGGTGAGATTGCTTTATTAGCCGGATTGACCCAACCAACAATGGGTGTGGTTACAAACATCGGTAAAGCTCATCTGGGATATTTTGGTTCTCTCCACGATGTTTATAAGGAAAAAACGGCTCTTTTTGAAGCAATTCCGGCCACTGCTCCGATTGTTATTAATATGGAAGACCCCTTACTTCGTTCATATCCTCGAGAAAATCGACGGGTGATTACCGTCGGCTATTCTTCGGATTATGATGTGTTTGGAAAAATTGTTTCCCACAACAAGTTAGGTGCAATTCGTTTTCTATTAAACAATCGGGTACAAGTATCGCTTCAAATACCCGGAGCACATCAACTGTTGAATGCGTTGATAGCCAGTGCCGTTGCTTTAGAAATGGGGTTGAGTGAGGATGAAATTGCTGATGCTCTGGCATCTTTCCAGCCGGCTTCTCAACGAATGGAAATAAAAGAGATGAACGGGGTGACCATTATCAATGATGCCTATAACGCCAATCCGGATTCCATGAGGAAAGCGGTTGATTATCTTACCTCGTTAAAGACCGGAGACGGAAAGAAGATTTTGATTCTGGGAGATATGCTGGAGTTGGGAGCTTTTTCCGAAGACGAACATCGGGAATTGGGGCGTTACATTGCAGAGAAAGACGGACTTTCCGAAGTGTTATTGTATGGTCCGGATTCCAGGTTTATTAAGGAAGGTATTAAAAGTGTTAAGGCTAAAAAATTAAAATGTTATCATTACCCTCGCCATCTGGATATCACCCGCCACTTACGTCAGATTCTCCACCCGGGTGATGTGCTTCTGTTAAAGGGATCGCGGGGGATGCAGATGGAGCGTGTTTTGTACGGGTTATTTGAGCAGGAGGCTTAAATCCCACCTTTACAACCACAGGGATGGTGTTAAATTCGATTTGCTTTGCTACTGGTAGTAGCTTTATTGCTTTCTTTCAGGTGTTGGAGCGGAGTGCAATTTGCCAGGTACCATGAAACCGGAGAAGAATGATGTTGGCAGATTTTCTGTTTCAATTTAGAGACGAATTTTTCGGATTCAATGTTTTCCGATATATCACTGTTCGGGCAGCATTAGCAGCGATAACGGCTTTGATTTTGAGCATGTTTATCGGTCCCATAATCATTCGTTTGCTTAAAAAGCATCAGATTGGGGAAGAGATACGCCATGATGGTCCCAAAGAACATCAGGCTAAAAGGGGGACTCCCACCATGGGAGGTCTCATTATTCTCGGCTCGGTGATTGTCTCGGTGCTTTTATGGGCGAAACTCATGAATTTTTATATCCAGTTAATTTTCCTTGCCACCATCTGGATGGGGTTAGTCGGTTTTCTGGATGATTATCTTAAAGTCATTAAGAAGTTCAAGAAAGGATTGATTGGCAGATACAAATTAGTGGGACAAATTAGTTTAAGCTTGATTATTGGAAGTGCTATTTACTTTAATCCGGCTTTTCAAGAATTCGGTTTGAATGATATTACCAGTGTGCCCTTTTTTAAAAATCTGGAAATTGATTTTGGAATTCTCTATATCCCGCTGGTCATTTTTGTTATCACCGGAACCTCCAACGCCGTGAACTTGACGGATGGGTTGGATGGACTGGCAGCTGGCCTGATTGCAATTGCCATGCTGGCCTTTGCCGGTATCAGCTATGTAACCGGTAACGTCAAATTCAGTGATTATCTGAACATTATCTATCTCCCGGGTAGTGGAGAACTCACCGTGTATTGTCTGGCAATTGTGGGGGCAGCCATGGGGTTTCTCTGGTATAACACCTATCCCGCGGAGGTGTTTATGGGTGATACTGGTTCACTAGCCCTGGGGAGTACTCTTGGAACAGTCGCGGTGTTGATTAAAAAAGAAATTTTGTTGGTACTCATTGGTGGAATGTTTGTAGCAGAAACCTTAAGCGTAATCATTCAGACCAGTTATTTTAAATACACACGCAAAAAATACGGTGAGGGGAAAAGGATTTTTCGGATGGCACCGTTGCATCATCATTTCGAGTTAAAAGGCTGGCCGGAACCTAAAGTGGTTGTACGTTTCTGGATTATCGGGATTTTACTGGCGTTGTTAAGTCTTACAACTTTTAAAGTGCGCTAATACCCATCTAGATAGGAGATGGGTTATCAGGGTAAGGAAGAATAATTCATTGGTTTGGAGAAAAAATTGGCCGGAAAACAGTTTGAAATATCAAAGGACAACCGGGAAAATCGTAAGCGCTTGAACGGGGCCCTGGTGGCTGTTTTAGGGGCGGCAAGGAGCGGGATAGCACTTGCGGAATTGTTGACCCAACACGGCGCCCGGGTGTTGTTGAGCGAACAGAAAAATCCTCATTATCTGGAATATGACGTTCAAGCTCTGGAAAAGAAAGGCATCCAGATGGAATTTGGTGGCCATAGTGAGGCCATTCTGGGGGCGGAATTAATATGTATCAGTCCCGGTTTACCCTTGACCCTTCCGGTCTTGCGACAGGCGATGGAGTTAAAAATTCCCATTGTGGGAGAAATGGAAGTTGCTTCATGGTTCCTGGATACACCCATCATTGCTATTACCGGGAGTAATGGAAAAACGACAACTACAACCTTAACCGGTGAAATTCTGAAGAAAAAAATCAAAAATCTATTAGTGGGTGGAAATATTGGGGTTCCCCTGTCCCGTTTAATTTTAAATGCTTCTCAGTTCGAACTGACGCTTCTGGAAGTGAGCAGCTTTCAACTGGAAACCATCGTTAATTTTCATCCTGAGATAACGGTGATTATGAACCTTTCCCCCAATCATCTGGACCGTTACCCGAATTACGAAGCTTATGTTGAAGCTAAATTGAATATTTTGAAAAATGTAACAACGAATGACGTGTTAATCTACAACGCAGATGACCACTATCTTACCCATCGGATGCGTCATGTTGAGTGTCAAAAAATTCCGTTTAGCATAGAGCAGGAGTTAAAAGAAGGGGCTTACTGGAAAAATGACCGGGTTTATATCAGGTTAAAAAAGAAAACGGTGGAAATTCCGCTGACTTCACCTCAGTTACGTGGTCCCCATAATCGCTACAACATGACGGTTGCGGCGTTAATTGGCTGGCTCCACGATGTGAAAATAGAAACTATTTCTGAAACTATCTTAGCTTTTCGGGGGATTGAACATCGACTGGAGTTTGTCAGGGAGTATCAGGGGGTAAAATTTGTTAATGATTCCAAAGCAACCACCATCGCATCGCTGGAATATGCCTTGCAGAGTTTTGAAGAACCCCTGGTCTTAATTGTGGGAGGCAAGGACAAAGGGGGAGATTTCAAAAAAGTCTTGCCAGCCATTCGCCAGAGAGTTAGGGAGGTGATTGTTCTGGGTGAGGCTGCCGGTCGGATAAAGGATGCCTGGCAGGGAGAGGTCCCTTTAACAGAAGTATCTGACCTGAAACAAGCCGTTTATCTGGCGGTCGAGTTGGCGCAACCGGGAGATGTGGTTCTTCTCTCACCGGCCTGTTCCAGCTTCGATATGTTCAGAGATTATGAAGAGCGGGGGCGGGTGTTTAAGGAAGTTGTTAATCAGTTATAATTTCAAATAATGCAATGGAAATGTAAACCCAACTGTTGTGGGAATAAATTATGAAGAAATCGTCTGTTGATCCCTATTTATTGATATCTTTCTTTGTGTTGATGCTGATTGGTATCATCATGGTTTATAGCGCCAGTGCTTTCTATGCCCGACAGTACTGGGGAAACAACCTGTTCTTTCTGAAACGGCATCTGATGTGGTTATTCCTGGGTTTAATTGCCATGGGAATGGCATATAGCTTTCCCTTTGAAAAACTGAAAGGGTATTCCGCCATACCTCTCTTTTTAGGATTAGCAATTTTATTCTATGCAGGAATTATCACTCGACAACGCTGGGTTTACTGGGGACCCATCCACTTTCAGGCAGTGGATGTCGCCAAATTTACCTTGATATTGTTTTTTGCAGATTCTCTGAGCCGCAAAGAAAAGTTTTTACATCGGTATGCGGATGGGTTATTCCCGCATCTCTTTTATTTAATGCTGATGGCAGCTCTGGTTCTGGCACAACCGGACTTTAGCAGCGCTTTTATGCTCATTTTGATTGGAATAATCATGCTCTATGTAGCACCGGTTCGAGTGCAGCATCTGGTGTTCACCGGTTTAGCCTTTGTACCGCCGTTAATTGGGGTGGTGTTGCTATCCCCTTACAAGTTGCAACGGGTAGTATCTTTCCTGAATCCGGAAAAGGATTTAAAAGGGGCCGGGTATCAGGTTTTCCAATCCTTGGTGAGCTTTGGTTCAGGAGGGATCACCGGAGTGGGTTTTGCACGGAGTACTCAGAAAATGTTTTATCTACCTGAAGCACACACCGATTTTATTTTCGCCATCATCGGTGAAGAACTGGGGCTTATCGGAACGCTGTTCGTGATTGGTTTGTTCGTGGTGATAACCGTTCGGGGCATTTCCATTGCCCTGAGAACCACAGATCGTTTTACCATGTATTTGACAGTTGGGATTACCTCTCATTTTGCGTTGTATGCCTTGATAAATATGATGGTGACATTACGCCTGGCACCGGCGACCGGGTTGCCTTTACCCTTTATAAGCTACGGTGGAACCGCCTTATTATTCTCATGTGTTTATGCCGGGATGTTGCTTCGCTTTTCCCGGGAAACAGGCAAAAAACCGGTGAGGAGTGGATCACCGGCAACAAAGATTTATAACTGGAACCAGAATAGAAGAGAATCACTGCAGCGGGTAGCGCCTAAAAAACGGAGAAGGTAACAACACGTATGTCAGAGAAAAGGGTTAAACGGGTCTTGATTACCGGGGGTGGAACCGGGGGACACATTTATCCGGCGTTAGCTATTCTGGAAGAATTAAAAAAACATGGGGAGTTTGACTTTTTGTATGTTGGAGGTAAACACGGGATCGAAACCCGAATTGTTCCGGAAAAAGGGATAGCCATGGAAACAATCATCGTTTCCGGCTTTGCAAGGAGTTTTACGCTCAAGAATCTTCTCTTCCCTGTTAAACTCCTGATTGGACTGATGCAAAGCATGAGAATTATTCGCAGGTTTCAACCGGATGTGGCTTTGGGCACTGGTGGTTATGTGAGTGGCCCCATTCTCTATGTTGCCGCTCAAAGAGGTGTTCCCGTGCTGATTTTTGATGCCGATGCCTATCCAGGAGTAACCTCTCGAATCCTGGGACGCTATGCCAGGAGAATCTGTCTGGGATTTGAATCTGCGCGGAAATATTTCCGCGGTATGGAAGACAAAATTGTATTTACCGGTAATCCGGTTCGGAAGGGATTACAACGGAATGATCGAGAAGCTTTATTGAAAAAGTGGGGATTGAGCAGTGAGCGACTTACCCTGTTGATTTTTGGAGGAAGTCAGGGCGCCAGAGCTATTAATCAGGCAATGTTGAATATTTATCCTTCACTGGTCACAGCCCTTCCCATACAGGTTTTATGGCAAACGGGGAGAGGGGAATTTGAATCTGTGAGGCAGCAATTGGGTGAAGGTCATGAATACATAAAATTAGTGCCTTATATCGAGGATATGAGTGAAGCTTACACGATTGCAGATGTGATTCTCTGTCGGGCGGGAGCCACCACTCTGGCGGAACTGGCAATTGTGGCGAAACCGACAATACTCATACCCTATCCATACTCAGCAGGGAATCATCAAGTAGAGAATGCACGCGAGATAATGAAGGGAGGAGCGGCTTTTATGATAGAACAGAAGGGTGATTGGGAAAAATCATTAAAAGATGCATTATTTAAATTGTTTGAGGATGAAAGAATTCGGGCAGAACAGTCAAGTGCCTGGGAAAAATTTGCTAGACCCAATGCCAGTGGTCTGATTGCTGAGGAGATTTTAAATCTTATACAAAATGAAAATAACCGTGTGGTTGTGGAACATTAGGTGAACGTGCATGCGATTCGGAAAAATTAAAAAAATTCACTTTGTTGGAATTGGCGGTATCGGGATGAGTGGTATTGCTGAGGTCTTGTTAAATCTCGGTTATGAGGTGAGTGGTTCGGACCTCCAGTCTACAGACATAACTGCAGCACTGCAAGGGATGGGTGCCAGAATCTATCAGGGGCACCGGGCAGAACATGTAGAGGATGCGGATGTTGTGATTTATTCATCCGCCGTCACCACGGAGAATGTGGAAGTTCAGGCAGCCGTGCAGCGGAAAATCCCGGTGATTAAACGTGCGGAAATGCTGGGCGAATTAATGCGGTTGAAACAGGGGATCGCCATCGCCGGAACTCATGGTAAAACAACCACTACCTCTTTAATCGGAGCCGTGTTAACAGAAGGTGGTTTAGATCCCACTCTCATAGTGGGTGGGAAAGTTCGTTCTTTAAACACCAATGCCAAACTGGGTACCAGTGAGTTTATGGTGGCTGAAGCTGATGAATTTGATCGTAGCTTCTTATCAATGATTCCCTCCATTGCCGTTATCACAAATGTGGATGCGGACCATCTGGATTGCTATCAAGATCTGGAAGACCTGCGAAATGCATTTGTGACTTTTGCCAATAAAGTACCGTTTTATGGAAAGGTCGTTGCCTGTCTGGACAACGAAGGAGTTCAGGAAATACTACCACGTTTTAAAAGAAGTGTGGTAACCTATGGATTTAGTACCCAGGCTGATGTTCAAGCCAGGAATCCGGAATTTAAAGAAATTGGGAGCAGTTTTGATGTTTATCTTCATTCCCAGCCATTGGGGAGAATTGAGCTGCGGCTTCCGGGTAGGCACAACATCCAGAATTCACTGGCGGCGGTGGCGGTGGGATTAGAACTGGAAGTACCCTTCGGAGCCATCCGGAAAGCATTACAGGAGTTCTCCGGAATTAATCGTCGGTTTGAAATTAAAGGGCTCATCAGCGAAATCATGGTCGTAGACGACTATGGCCATCACCCCACCGAAATTGAAGCGACATTAAGGGCAGCTAAAGCTGGATGGCCGGAGCGACGAATTGTAGCGGTTTTTCAGCCCCACTTATATTCCAGAACCCGTGATTTCTACAAAGAATTCGCCAGAGCTTTCTTCCATGCGGATGTGTTTATTGCCTGTGATGTGTATCCGGCAAGAGAAAAACCCATTGAGGGAGTGAGTGGAAAATTGATCACTGATACAGCAACGGCGATGGGGCATAAAAAGGTATTTTATTTTCCTGATAAAACCCGATTAGTGGAGAACATTTTACCCCACATTCAAGCCGGAGATATGGTCATTACTATTGGCGCAGGGGATATCTGGAAAGTCTCTGATGAACTGGTCAAGAGGCTCTCAGCCCATTAAAGTGGTGCATTCAGTGAAGAGAAAACTTTGAATGAATAGCCAAATTATTTCTATATGATTGAACTCGAATTACAAACAATGACAATGGAAAACAGGCAAATAAAAACAGTGGTCAGGCAAATAAAGGAAGAATATCCTGAGGATTGCTGGTTAAACGAGCCACTGGCTCCTCATACCAGTTATCAGGTTGGAGGACCCGCAGATGCCTTTTTTAAACCGACGAGTATTGATGATCTGGAACAGGTGGTCAGATTGTGCCTGCATCACAAAGTGCCTTTCTACGTTCTGGGAAAAGGAGCCAATATCCTGGTTCATGATGATGGATTCCGGGGAGTCGTGATTACCCTGGAGCGATGCTGCCATCAGTTGTTTCATGAGGGGAATCTTCTCTATGTTGGGAGTGGCTGCACTGTTCAGGAACTTGTGGAATATTGTGAAAATCACGGTCTGGCGGGATTGGATTATCTCTCCGGAATTCCAGGAACTGTGGGGGGAGCGCTTCGGATGAATGCCGGTGCCTTTGTCGGAGAGATAGGGGATCGAGTATTAAGAATCGATGCTTTAAACGAAAAAGGGCAACGAGTACAGATCCATAATGAAGAGGCTCAATTTGGCTATCGCAGAGCGGATGGATTGGTAAATAAAATCCTGCTCGGATGTTGGTTGATCGTGGAGCCGGGGGATCCCCGACGTCTGAAGGAAGCCCGGGAGGATTATCTGCGTCGAAGGGCTGAAAAACAACCGCTGGAATACCCTTCCTGTGGGAGTGTTTTCAAACGACCTCCGGGTGATTATGCCGGGCGCTTGATTGAGGCTGCCGGTTGTAAGGGGCTTCGGGTAGGTGGTGCCATGGTATCTCCCAAGCATGCAAATTTTATTGTCAATGTGGAAAATGCCACCGCCCGAGACATCTACGAACTCATTGTGTTGGTTCAGGAAAAAGTATATCAACAGTTCCAGGTCTGGTTGGAACTGGAAGTCAAACTGGTTGGTTTCCCGGAATCCGACTGCAAACGTGTGGAGAAACCCGATTATGTCTAAACGGAACAAATCATCAAATACTTCTCCATCTTTGTTTTATCCTACCCCGCGATTGGCGGTCTGGTGGGTGGTAATTATCGTACTGGGATATATCACTTTTAAGTTTGGCACTTATCTGATTCAAAAGACCAATTTCTTTGCGGTGCATCGGGTCGAGATTGTGGGGAATAAATATCTCAAGGATTCGGAAATTTTATCGCTGGCAGCAATCGATACCCAGCAAACATTGTATGATATTGATCCAAAAGAAATCTCCGAGCGAATTCTGAATAACCCTTACATCAAGGGAGTCAGCATCACCAGAGCTTTTCCAACCACGCTTCTTCTGTCCATTGAAGAACGTGAACCCGTCTTGTATCTGGTGGATCGAGTGATATACATGGTCGATGAGAGTGGATTAATTCTGAAAAAATTACCGGACATGCCCATGGGAGATATCCCGATTATCACTGGAATATCAAAAAAATCCCTGGAAAAAGATATGTCTCCCTTGATGAGTGTTCTGGGATTGAAAAGAAAAATTGAAGAAGTGGATAATTCCCTGTTTTCGTTTATTTCCGAAATCCATCTGAACAATGATGGCTCTCCGGAGCTTTACCTGGTAAAGGGAGGGGGCAAGGTGTATCTTGGAAAATCTCATCATTATGAACGACTTTACTATCTAAGCCAGTTGTTGAACAGACCGGATGTTGTGAATCGTCTGGATAAGATTAAACGCATTGACCTGAGGTTTCAACGGCGCATTATTTTACAAAAACGAAGTTAATGAGTATTTGAAGCAATAAGGTTTACAAATTAAACAGCCCTGTTGGGGCAGGAGTATTAGAATGGAAGGCAGATTAATCACCGGTTTAGACCTGGGAACCACAAAGGTGTGTGCCGTCATCGTAAAGGAAGAACCTGATGGCAAGCTGAATGTGGTGGGGGTGGGGAGTTCCCCATCCCATGGGTTACGAAAAGGTGTGGTGGTCAATATTGATAAGACAGTCGGTGCCATCCAGACGGCCATGGATGAAGCGCAGAGAATGGCTGGAGTGGAAGTGGATTCTGTCTTTGTTGGAATCGCCGGCGACCACATCCGTAGTTTGAACAGCAAAGGGATGGTTGGTGTATCCCGGGATGACCATGAAATTACTCCGGAAGATGTGGAGCGAGCCATCAGTGCTGCCAAAGCGATGGCCATCCCCATTGATCGGGAGATTATTCATGTCATCCCCCAGGAATTTATTGTAGACGATCAGGATGGCATTCGGGATCCGGTTGGTATGTGTGGGGTTCGTCTCGAGGTGGAGGTTCATGTCGTAACTGCGGCCATCACTTCCGCTCAGAATATCGTGCGCAGCGTTCAGCGTGCCGGTTACAGCGTGGAGGAGATAATCCTGGAGCCTCTGGCCAGTAGCCTGGCGGTGCTTGATGATGATGAGCGCTCTCTGGGTGTGGCTCTGGTCGATCTCGGGGGAGGTACCTCCGATATTGCCATGTTTTTTGATGGCCACATTCACCACACATCTGTGGTAGCCCTGGGTGGACAACATGTCACCAATGATATTGCCATTGGTTTACGTACACCCCCCGAACAGGCGGAACAGATTAAAATTAAACATGGCACCACCATCCGGGATGGGATTAAGGAGACCGATACCATCATGGTCCCGAGTGTGGGAGGACGCCCCCCCCATACGATTTCCAAGTCTTTGTTAGTGGATATTATTGCGCCCAGGATGGAAGAGATTTTAACGCTGGTATATCAGAAAATGGAAAAATCGGATTTACTGGATTTAATGGCGGCCGGAGCGGTTGTGACCGGTGGAGGAGCCCTGTTACATGGTACCGCGGCACTGGCAGAACGACTGTGGGGAATGCCGGTAAGATTGGGTGTTCCAAGAGACCTGGGCGGGCTCTCCAATTCCGTGAGCAGTCCCATCTATAGCACCGCAGTTGGCTTATGCCTTTATGGTCTCCGTTATCATGAAGAAAGCCGGTTCCCAAGGGAAAATACCAATGGGAATCTCTGGGAAGATGTGATGGGTAGTTTTAAACACATTTTTAAGAAGTTTTTTTAATTAAACAGAAAGCAGTTTTTTTGTTACACCATAAGTAATTGACAACCAAGACAGGAGGTTTTGTTATGGCGATTCTATTCGACGAACGAGCAGAGATGAGCGCCAAGTTAAAAGTCATCGGTGTTGGAGGGGCCGGTGGAAATGCCATCAACACCATGGTCAATGCCGGATTGGGCGGTGTAGATTTCATTGCCGTGAACACGGATGCTCAGGCACTGGAGATGAACAAAGCGGAAACCCGCTTGCAAATCGGTAAGGGGTTAACGCAGGGGCTCGGAGCCGGTGCTAATCCGGATATCGGTCGGCAGGCCATTGAAGAGGATCGGGAAGAAATTGAGAAAGTGCTGGCCGGGGCTGATATGGTTTTTGTGACTGCTGGAATGGGTGGCGGAACCGGAACCGGAGCTGCCCCGGTGGTAGCGGAAATTGCCAAGGATATGGGTGCCCTGACGGTGGGTATCGTAACCAAACCCTTCGCGTTTGAAGGACTGAAACGCATGCAACGGGCTGAGGAAGGGATAAATGAAATGCGCAAACGGGTGGATACCCTGATTGTGATTCCCAATCAACGTTTGTTTGCAGTGGTGGATAAATCTACTCCGTTAGTGGATGCTTTTAAGGTAGCTGATGAAGTACTGTTGCACGCTACCAAAGGGATCTCTGATTTAATTACCGTTCCCGGTCTGGTCAATCTGGATTTTGCGGATGTGCGCACCATTATGGCGGAGATGGGTGATGCTTTGATGGGAACCGGACATGCTCATGGAGAAGGCAAAGCTGTTCAGGCAGCTCAACAAGCGATTTCCAGCCCCTTACTGGAGGGAGTATCCATCCGTGGTGCACGGGGTGTGCTGGTGAATATCACCGGTGGTACTGATCTCTCCCTCTATGAGGTTAGTGAAGCCACTTCCATTATTTATGAAGAGGCGGGAGAAGATGCCAATGTCATCTTTGGTGCTGTGATTGATGAGAGTCTGAATGATGAAATTTTTATCACAGTGATTGCCACCGGGTTCAGTATGGAACAGACCGCTACCCCCGAAAAACCTAAAGGGCAGGTGGTGGATATGAATTCCCGGGTTCTGGATCTCCCCACATTTTTAAGAGATCGTAAAACCCAGGACAATAGTGGCAAAAAAACGACTCCCGGCGAAGAACCAACATTGTTTGATGATGACATTGATGATCTGGATATCCCCACATTCTTAAGGAAACAGATGGATTAATCCAGAACACGTTTGTTGGTACTACAGGGATTTGTTGTGCAAAGGGGAGTAATGGAGGGCAGGGAGAGCCGTCAAAAACGACAAGCATCCCTGCTTATTCCAGGATGAGGAAGAGGAAATTAGCCATATGACAGGTGATTTTACTTAGCATTCCCCGAATTATTAACCATGAGAAGGTATAACTTCCCGACCGATACTCACATCAGGCGCAAGCCGTTAAAAACTGAGTGTTTCGGAGAAGGAGAATTCTGTCCTGCCACAAAATCTATTTATTTCCTGTGGTTTATAGAAATCCATCCGATAATATTTTCTTGTTGAACGTAATCCACAAAGTAAAAACGTTTGGGTCATAATCCCCTGGACATAAACGGTTCTCAAAAATAACATTATTACGAATTGGCCTCTTGGTATTTCATATGTGATATTGTGGTTTTTCAGTTCTCCAGGATTTGAATGAAATCCTGTGAATCCTGGGTAATGATATAGTTTACATTTATCTTAATATGCATGTGATTGTTCTCCAATAGAAATTAATTCGACCTGTTAATCCCGGTGACAGGAGCCTGAAGATGCTTGTATTGGCGATTTTAAGAATTTTTTTCATCCTCGCTTCCATGTTTCTTTTTGTCTTGTTTGTTAAAAAGCTGAGCACCCATCCGTTAAAAGGTGTGGTTAAAATCAGTCTTGGGCTGGGATTATTCACAGGTAATTTCCTTCTGGGGGCCATCTACCATAGCCCACTGGGGAATTCGGAGGCTTTGAGGACGATTTATCCCTTGCTGGGGAAAATTGTCGGTTACGTGGCTCTGCCTTTAGGCTTTGCCTTATTCTTAATGGGGGTATATCAACTGGTTGGTACCCTTCGACCTTATCTGGATCAAAGTTATCAGAGTCTGGTTGAGAATTCTCTGGTTGGGGTGTATATCATCCAGGATGGCGTCTTTAAATTTGTAAATCCTCGTCTCTGTCAAATT